>JAUVTH010000283.1 GCA_030601615.1 Gemmatimonadota bacterium | reverse complement strand
GGAGCTGGCTCGCCTGGCCGGCCGCAGCTTGAGCGCCTGACATGTCGGCCAGGAAACCGGGATCGGATTGAACGAATGTGCGGAATCGTAGGCTATATCGGACCGCGTGAGGCGCAGCCACTCATCCTCGAGGGTCTGCGGCGCCTCGAGTATCGCGGCTACGATTCGGCGGGAATCGCCACGATATCCGACGGTGACCTCGACATTCGGAAGGCGGCCGGGAAGATCGGCGAGCTCGAAAGCAGGATCGAAAGAACTCCCCTGACCGGGTCCGTGGGCATCGGCCACACACGCTGGGCCACGCACGGGGCTCCCACCACCGTCAACGCGCACCCCCATTCAGATGGCTCGGGACGGCTCGCTCTCGTTCACAACGGCATCATCGAAAACCACCAGGTCCTTCGCAAGAAGCTCGCGGAGCTGGGGCACGAGTTCCGTTCCGAGACAGATACCGAGGTCCTGTGTCACCTCATTGAGGAAGTATTCGACGGGAACCTCGAGCAGGCCGTGGCCGTGGCGCTGACCCATGTGGAGGGATCGTATGGAATCGCCGTGGTGCATGCCGACGATCCGGGGAAGATCGTGGTGGCCCGCATGGGCTCGCCGCTCCTCATCGGTGTCGGGGAGAACGGACACCGTGAGATGTTCGCCGCGTCCGACGTTGCCGCCGTGATCCGGCACACCCGGCAGGTGGTCTACCTGGACGACGGTGAGCTGGCGGTGCTGACTCCGGACGGGCATGTGCTGCTGGACATCTCCGATTTCGGTATTAACGGGGCGATACGCCATGTCCGTCGCGAGATCAGCCGAGTGGACTGGGACCTCGGCCAGATCGAACGGGGCGGATATGAGCACTTCATGCTCAAGGAGATCTTCGAGCAGCCGGACACGATTCGCGACGCGATGCGCGGTCGCCTCCTGGACGAGGAGGGCACGGCCAAGCTCGGGGGTCTGCTTCCGCTCGCAGAAGTCCTGGAGCGTGTCGATCGAATCGTGATCACGGCGTGCGGAACCAGCTGGCATGCGGCGCTCGTGGGCGAGTACATGCTCGAAGAGATTGCGCGCATCCCTGTGGAGGTCGAGTACGCCTCGGAATTCCGGTACCGCCGACCCATCGTGACGGAAGGAACGCTCGTGGTGGCGATCTCGCAGTCCGGCGAGACGGCCGACACGCTGGCGGCGATGCGCGAGGCGAAAGCTCGAGGCGCGCCCGTGATGGGAATCGTGAACGTGGTGGGCTCGTCGATCGCCCGTGAGACCGACGGTGGAGTGTACATCCACTCGGGCCCGGAGATCGGTGTGGCGTCGACCAAGGCGTTCACGGGTCAGCTCACGGCGCTTGCCCTGTTCGCGCTGTATCTGGCCCGGCAACGGGGGATGTCAACTCTCGAAGGCCGCGAGATCGTGGCCGCCCTCAGGCGTCTGCCCGAGCTGGTGCAAACGGCGCTCGATCAGTCATCTGCCATCGAGTGCATCGCGCGCGAGTACCACGAAAACGCGAATTTCCTTTACCTCGGGCGCGGCTTCAACTTCCCGGTTGCGCTGGAGGGGGCTCTCAAGCTGAAGGAGATCAGCTACATCCATGCCGAGGGCTATCCGGCGGCCGAGATGAAGCACGGTCCGATCGCCCTGATCGACCACCACATGCCGGTCGTGTTCATCGCACCGACCGACTCGGTGTACCACAAGGTCGCAAGCAATATCGAAGAGGTGAAGGCCCGGGGCGGGAAAGTCATCGCCATCGTCTCCGACGGAAACGACGACCTCGCGTCGAGGGTGAACCACATCGTGTCCGTCCCCTCCACGATCGAGATGCTGCAGCCCCTCCTGACGGTGATCCCGCTGCAGCTCCTGGCGTACCATATTGCCGTGCTGAGGGAATGTGACGTGGACCAGCCGCGAAATCTGGCGAAGAGCGTCACAGTGGAGTAGGAACTCCGTCGCAGGAAGGCTGTTGCAGAAGTGCGGTGCGTATCGCACGCACGCCGGCCTCCCGGTAGGTTGGCGGGCGGCGAGATTGGTGTCGTTGAATGAGAAAGGTCGCGATGTCAGCGGAGTATCTCAGGTCTGCCGCGCTCACGGGCGCGATCCTGACGGTTCTGACGGTTCTGTTTCCACACTCGGCCGCCTCGCAGTACACGGTCACGGCGCCGAGTGGCGATACCGTGCAGTTCGAGGCCGCTGCTCTCCGGACGATGCTCGACACCGCCAGGGCGCTATACGCAGATCTACAGGAGGATCCCCGCGTACGCTACACCATCCCCTTCGCACGGGAGACCGTCCCCGAGACGGATCCGGAGGCGAGCTACCCGTGGAACGTCATCACGGTGATCGACGACTCCACAGCCGATGTGCAGCGTCTACCCGCGAACCTGAGGGAGGCGGACAGGGCGTACTACAACTATGCCGTCAGGCGGATGCGCGTGGTGCGGACCGCGGACCCGGATGTGTCGTGTGACTCGCTGCTGGCCCTTGAAGAAGCGGTTGTCAACTCGTTCGCCGACGGCTGGGTCTTGTCACGCACTCTCTACGGAGGGCCCGAGTTCGAGCCGCTGGACGAGTTGGTGTTCGCCCGGAAAGCGGGACTCCTGCGCGCGCTTCTCGCGGTGCGCAACGACCGGCAGGTGGGAGCGTGCGCGGGACAGTGGGCGGACGAGCATCCCGAATCGGTCGCGGCGTACGACGCGTGGCGCAGTGAACACTTCCCGGCGCCACGCGAACGGGATGAGCCGGTCGAAGCCGCCCTGGAGCCGGCTGAGGATTCCATTGCGCCGGCGGACACGGTTGAGGCCGGAGATATGGAGGACGCGGGCGCTATCTCGGCAGAGACC
>JAUVTH010000095.1 GCA_030601615.1 Gemmatimonadota bacterium | reverse complement strand
CCAGCTGGCAGGGAAGACGCTCGGCGTGATCGGGGCGGGCCGAATCGGAGTCGAGGTCATCCGGAGGGCCCGAGCGTTCGGCATGAAGGTGATCGTGGCGGATCCCTACTTGACGGATGAAAGAGCCAGCGACCTGGACGTTGAGCTGCTGGAGCTCGACGACATGCTGCCGCGCGTGGACTTTCTGACTCTTCACGTGCCGCTGAATCTGGAAACCGAAGCCCTGATGAACGAGGAACGCATCGCGCATCTCCAGCCGCATGCGATCCTGGTAAATGCGTCCCGTGGCGGGATCGTGGACGAAGAGGCACTGGCGAGGGCCCTGATCGAAGGAAGGCTCTCCGGGGCGGCGATGGACGTCTACGCCGTGGAACCGCTGCCCGCGGAGCACCCCCTGCTGGAAGCTCCGAATCTCGTCCTGACTCCACACCTCGGAGCTGCGACCCACGACGCGCAACGCGAAGTGGCGATCGAGATCGCGGCAGCCGTTCGCGCCGCGCTAGTTGACGATGACTACGGCGCGGCCGTGAACATGCCGCCCTACCTGCCGCGAGACCACGAGCGACTGCGCCCCGTATTGGATCTGGCCGAGCGGTTGGGCTCGGTGCTGGGCGAGGTGACGGAGGCCGGGGTGAGCGAAGTCTCCGTGCGGTACGGAGGCGAGGTGCCGCGCGGTCTCAGGCTCATTTCCTCCGCCGTCCTCATCGGTCTGTGGCGCGTGCGGCTAGACACCTCGTTGAACCTGATCAATGCCCTGCCGCTGGCCCGGGAGAGAGGGATCGCGGTTTCCAGGTCTCGATTGGGCGAGGTCACCGGCTACCGGGGCATTCTCGAGGTTTCGGTGCGCGCGGGGGATGAGGTGCACGTGGTGACCGGGGGCATCGAGTCGGACGGCGACCTGCGACTGCTGAGAATCGACGGATACCACGTGGAGGTAGAGCCGCGCGGGCACCTGCTCATTTTCAAGAACCGCGACGAACCCGGAGTTGTGGGAGACGTCGGGACCCGACTCGGCTTGGCGGGCGTGAACATCGCCGAGTTTCACCAGGCACGGGACCTCGACACGGGCGAGTCACTCGCGGTGCTGTCGCTGGACGAGGCGCTGACCTCCGACGTGCTCCAGGATCTGAGGGCGATACCGGCGATTCTGTATGCGCGGGGGGTCAGGCTCGACGCCTGATCCTTCAGGAGCCTTGCTCGCAGTGGGCAGCGAGGGGTCTAGCAGGTTGCTGAAGAACCCTGCGCGCGACCACCCAGGACTTTTTCAGTAACCTGTTAATACGTGGGCAGCGAGGGATCGATTCTGCGGGCCCATTCGTTGATCCCGCCGCGCAGGTTCAGGGCCTTCTCGAATCCGGCCGACGCCAGCTGTTGCACGGCGATCGCGCTTCTGTGTCCCGTGCGACAGTAGATCACGACGTCCTCCGCAGGATCCAGCTCATCGAGGACATCCTGAAGCTGGCCCAGCGGAACCAGCCGTGCTCCGTACGCCTCCAGGTTGCTGATACGCCACTCGTGGGGTTCCCTCACGTCCAGGATTCGCGGAGGCTGGCCCACACCGATGCGGGCGCGCAACTCCTCGACGTCGATCTCCGGAACGGAGGGGCGCTCGACGGGCGCGGCCGACGGCGCGGCCGCGCCTCCGCAGAACTCCTCGTAGTCGATCAGTTCCGTTATCGTGGGCGCGTCTCCGCACACTGCACACCCCGGATCGCGGCGTAGCTCCACCTCCCGGAATTGCATCGCCAGGGTATCGACGAGAAGCAGACGGCCGACCAGCGGATCCCCGATACCGAGAACCAGTTTGATCGCCTCGGTCGCCTGGATCGTGCCCACGAGGCCCGGGAGGACGCCGAGGACGCCCGCCTCCGCGCAGCTCGGCACCATCTCAGGCGGAGGCGGGTCCCGGAACAGGCACCGGTAGCATGGACCGTCCCCGTGAGCGAAAACGGAGGCCTGGCCCTCGAAGCGGAAGATGGCCCCGTATACGAAGGGGACGCCGAGAAGCACACATGCGTCGTTGACGAGATAGCGGGTGGGAAAATTGTCGCTGCCGTCGACCACGACATCCCATCCGTCGAGAATGGACATGGCGTTCCCCGAGTCCAGGCGGACCGGGTATTCCTCGATCCTGACGTCCGGGTTGATGCGGGCGATGCGGCGACCCGCGGATTCGGTCTTTGACCGGCCGACGGACGGCGTGTCGTGGAGCACCTGCCTCTGCAGGTTGCTCAATTCCACGACGTCCCCGTCCACTACGCCCAACCGGCCCACTCCGGCAGCTGCCAGGTACAGGGCGGCGGGCGAGCCCAGCCCTCCCGCTCCCACGATGAGGACGGAGGCGTGCTTGAGTCGCTCCTGTCCGGCCGGGCCCACCTGCGGCAGGATGATCTGGCGATGGTAGCGGAGCGTCTCCTCCGGAGTCAGACCCGCCACGCGTCGTCCAGCTCCGATCGCCATCAACCACCGGCCACGGAAGGCACGATGGACAGCACCGAGTCGCGGCTCACGGTCCGGTCGGCTGCCTCCAGGTGCCGGAGGTCCGCCCCGTTCAGGAACAGATTAATGTAGCGACGCACTGAGCCGTCGTCGGCGAACAGGCGTCCGGCGAGCAGAGGCTCTGTCTCCCTGATCAGCTCGAGCACATCGTCGACCGTGCGGGCTTCGAAGTGGAGCCGGTCCCGCCCGCCCGTCAGCTCCCTCAGGGGGGCGGGCACGTGAACCGTCATCCGCGGGAGGCCCGAGACGCCAGCGGTCACGATCATACCTGGACGGCGAGCGATTCGCGGATGGCCGCGTAGTTCTCCGCTACCGTGCCGACACCGCGGAACACGGAAGACCCGGCCACGAGCACGTCGGCTCCCGCGTCCGCCGCCTGGCGAGCGTTCGACACACCGATTCCCCCGTCGACCTCGACGTGAAGCGACTCGATTCCCATGTCCGCCTGCATCCGCCGCACCCTGCGCACCTTGTCCAGCACCTCTGGGATGAATGCCTGCCCTCCGAACCCGGGGTTGACCGTCATGCACAGGACGAGGTCGATCGCCGGGAGAATCTCTCGCAGCGTCTCGGGAGGAGTGGACGGGTTGAGCGCCACGCCGACCTTGCAACCAAGCCGCCGGATCTCGTGGATGTCCCGGTGGAGGTGAACGGCGACCTCCTCGTGGATGGTGATCAGATCCGCCCCGGCTTTGGCGAACGGCTCCAGGAAGGACTCCGGGTTGTCGATCATCAGGTGGACGTCCATGAAGGAGTCGGACACCGCCCGCAACGACACCAGGACGGGAAGGCCGATCGACAGATTGGGCACGAAGTGACCGTCCATCACGTCCACGTGGAACCAGCGCGCCCCCGCCTCCTCGGCCTCACGTACCTGCTCGCCCAGCCGGGCGTAGTCGGCGGCCAGGATGGAGGGCGCCAACACCAGGCCTGCCATCAGATTACCCCCAGGTTCTTGCCGACCTTCTGGAGCGCGGCCAGGGCCCGGTCCAGGTGCTCCGTCTCGTGCGCCGCGGAAACCTGGCACCGGATCCGCGCTTCTCCCTTCGGGACGACCGGGAATCCGAAACCGATCACGAACACTCCTTCGTCCAGCAGCTCTCGGCTCATCCGGATGGCCGCCGCGGTCTCGCCGATGATGACCGGGACGATCGGCGTATCGCCCTCGATCGGGTTGAAACCCAGGTCGGTCAGATTCTGGCGGAAGTACGCCGTATTTTCTCGCAGCTTCTGCACGCGTTCGGGGTGCGATTCGAGGTAGTCGATCGCCGCCAGGGCCCCGCATGCCGAATGCGGCGGGATCGCGTTGGTGAACAGCTGGGTCCGGGAACGTTGAACCAGGTAGTCCACGACTGGTCGGCTGGATGCCGTAAAGCCGCCCGCCATGCCGCCCAGCGCTTTTCCGAGCGTAGAGGTGATGATGTCCACCTCACCGTGCATGCCGAAGTGCTCCGGCGTGCCCCGGCCAGTGTCGCCCAGCACGCCCGTCGCGTGGGAATCGTCAACCGTGAGCACGGCGTCGTACCGGTCGCACAGCTCGCGTATGGTCGGAAGGGGGGCAATCTCGCCCTCCATGCTGAACACGCCATCCGTCATGACGAGCCGATGTCGATTGCCCTGCGTCTTCCGGAGCGCGTCCTCGAGGGCGTCCATGTCCATGTGCCTGTAGATGTGGCGCTCGGCCTTGCACAGGCGGATTCCGTCGATGATCGACGCGTGGTTGAGCTCGTCGCTGATCAGAGCGTCCTCGTCCGTGAGGAGACACCCGAACAGCCCGCCGTTGGCGTTCCAGCAGGACGTGTACGTTATGGAAGCCTCGGTCTCGAGGAAGTCAGCGATGCGGTCTTCCAGTTCGCGATGGATGTCCCACGTTCCGCAGATGAAGCGCACGGATGCCGTGCCTGCCCCGTACCGGGAAGCTCCGTCGCGTACCGCTTCGATCACCTCGGGGACGTCACACAGGCCGACGTAGTTGTTCGAGCACAGGTTCACGGTCTCGCCGAACTCTTCGAGTTGCACGACCGCTCCCTGCATTCCCATGATATGGAGGAGGCTCTTGTAAACGCCCTGTTCCTGCATTGCGGCCAGCTCGCCGGCCAGTCTTCGGTTCAGGCCTTCGTTTACGGTGCTCCCCGATACGTCCGCTTCCTCGTAGAGGACCATCTGACCCCTCCGCTAGTTCAGTCTTCGCTGTAGTACTGTTCCGTGCGGCGATCGGTGACCCAGGCCGTATCGACCTTGATGACCGGTCTCGAGCCGAACACGCCGCACAGGCTGAATCCGGCCAGTGTGCCGACCACGTGAACGCGCCTTCCCGAATCCGTCTCATCCCGGATCTCGGCCGGCGCGTTGCGCAGGACGAACGGTCGCTGGTTGCCTACCCACCCCGGGCCGAAGAGAAGGCAGCCCCCGGCTTCGGTGACGGTTCCCTCTCCCCGGGCCCGCATGGTGGAGAAGGATCCTGAGTCCACGGCCACGATGTGGCCCAGGTCAAACCCGCCCTCCGTAGACACTGCGTATCGTCCCGCCATGTCGATCCGCAGCGGCCTGACCTCGTAAAAGGCCACCGGGCTGTCGGAGCACATCGTATCATACACGCTGCGTTTGCCCGACAGCCGAATGTCCGTCCCGTCGAACTGGACGACGGCCGTATCCAGCCGGCCGCATGCATCCGGCGTCACGGGCCCCGCGAATTCGAAGGAGAAAACCTGGCCCACCACGACCGTGTCGGGAAAGGCGGCCCACGTGATCACGGCCGCGCTTTCCGTCGGTTCACCGATTCGCCAGCATGCTGCGCTGAGAAGCGCGACGATCAGCGCGACGGACCTGGCAAAGCGCATGACACGATTCCCGATCGACCACCGATGGAAGCCGGCTGCGCGCGACATGCGCGCAGCCGGAAAACAGGTGGCGCAATCTGACCCGGAGTCCGGAGAGGGGCAAGCGGGAACCTGTCGTCCCCCCAAGAGTTAGAAACAGGTGACAGAACCCCCGCGCACGGCAGGGGGGAAACCGCGACCGACTTCTCCCCTGGGGAGGCGAGGGTGATGGACGCGACGCGAACCGACACAGCCAGGAGAGACGGTCGCTATCCGTCTTCAGCGGGCGACAACACGCGTCGCAACCGGCGGACCGCGATGTTCGGCATGCTGATCTCGATTGCCGTGCACGGCGCGGTGCTTCTGTTGTGGAAGAGCGATCTGCAGCCGCTCCCCGGTACCGTGGCGGCGGGTTTGAGGATGGGCGATGCCGTGGCCGCCGCGGGTGGGGGGATCATGCAGGCGATCGCCCTGGCGCCGCCCCGCGAGATCGTCGTTCCACCGCCACCCGATGAAGTGCCGGACTTCGACGCCCCCGAGGTGGAGGTGCAGCTGCCGCCCGAGCCTCAGCTGCAGGCCCGGTTCGCGGACATGC
>JAUVTH010000162.1 GCA_030601615.1 Gemmatimonadota bacterium | reverse complement strand
ATCGCTGCCTCCATCCCTGACTCGTCGATGCCCCTCTCGAATCGGTATGAAGCGTCCGTGGCCAGTCCCGTGGCCCGCGCTGTACGCCGCGTGTGCAAGGGATCGAAGGCGGCGCACTCGATCAGGAGATCCGTCGTCTCGATCGAGACCTCGGATTCCGCTCCTCCCATGACGCCCGCCAGGGCGATCGGCCGCTCCGCATCGGCGATGACGCTGACCTCCGGGCCCAACTCGTGCTCCTCACCGTCCAACGTCGTGTGTGCCTCACCGCGCGCCGCCCGCACCCGGATCTCCGGGCCCGCGATGCGCTGGAGGTCGAAAGCGTGCAGGGGCTGGTTCAGTTCAAGCAGCACGTAGTTGGTCGAGTCCACGACGTTGTTGATCGGACGCGCGCCCGCCGCCCTGAGGCGTGCCTGCAGCCATTCCGGCGACGGGCCGACGGACACCCCGCGCACGATCGCAGCGAGGTAGCGGCAACAACGTTCGGAATCCTCGATGGTGACCGTTACTCCACCGGCCGATGCTTTGTCCTCACCGGATTCCCATCGGGGCTCCCACGACGAGTCGCCGCAGGCAGGCAGGACAATGTCGCTGACCCCGCCGGGCGCGAGCTCCCGGGCCACGCCCACGTGACACGCAAGGTCGATCCGGTTCGGCGTCAGATCCACTTCCAGACGCGCGTCCGGCAACCCGAGTGCGTCGAGAAGGGACTCTCCCGGCTCGTGATCATCCCCGAGTCGCATGATGCCCGAGGCGTCGCGACCCAACCCGAGCTCCTTCTCCGAGCACAACATCCCGTTGCTGACCTGCCCCCGGATCTTCCGGCGCTCGATCTTGAAGCTGTCAGGCAGCGTACCACCCACCGGGATGAACGGATAACGTGCCCCTTCGACCACGTTTGGCGCCCCGCACACAACGTCGAGCTCTTCTCCCGTGCCCGCATCGACGCGGCACAGTGACAGGCGATCGGCGTTCGGGTGCTTGCTTACCTCGAGCACGAGTCCGACGACCACGTCCTCGAGCCCGTCGCCGACCGCCACCACCCGATCGACCGGTACGGCCCGGGCGCTCAACTCAGCAGCGAGCTCCTCGGCTGTGCCTTCGATGGAGGGTGCAAGGACACGAAGCCAGCTGACGCTGATGTCCATCAGGCGAACTGCTCCAGGAAGCCTATGTCTCCCTCGTACAAGAGACGGATGTCCGGGATCCGGTACCGCAGCATCGCGATTCGGGCCGGACCCATCCCGAAAGCGTACCCGGTGTACTTTTCGGGATCGTACCCCACCGCTTCGAACACCTCCGGATTGACCATCCCGCTCCCCATGATCTCGATCCAGCCCGTGCGCTTGCACGCAGCGCACCCCGATCCCTCACACAGGAAGCAGCTGACGTCGACTTCGGCGGAGGGCTCGGTGAACGGGAAGTACGATGGTCGGAACCGGGTCCTCGTCGACGGCCCGAAGAACCGGTGCACGAAGAAGTCGATCGCTGCCCGGAACTCGATGAAGTCGATGCCCTCGTCCACGGCGAGGCCTTCGATCTGCTCGAAGGCCGGCGCGTGCGAGGCATCGTATGGATCGCGGCGAAACACCATGCCGGGCGCCAGGATCCGGACCGGAGGCTCGTGCTCCATCATCACGCGAGCCTGAACCGGCGATGTGTGCGTCCGCAGGAGCACACCGTCGTCCAGGTAGAAGGTGTCGTGCATATCCGCCGCAGGGTGGTCCAGCGGAATGTTGAGCGCGGTGAAGTTGTGCCAGTCCGTCTCGATCTCCGGGCCTGCGGCACGAGTGAATCCCAGCTCCTGGAATATGTCACACACCTCGTCGATGACCGCCGTCACGGGATGCACTCCGCCGCCCCACTGGCGCCGGCCCGGGAGCGTCAGATCGGCACCCACCTCCTCCTCCCGCGCCGCCAGCCCGGCCAGCTCGCTCACCCTCAGCTCGAGAGTGGTTTCCAGAGTCTGCTTGACCTGGTTGGCCGTCTTGCCGGTTTCGGGACGATCCTCGGGAGGGACGTTCCTCAGGCCGGACAGTGCGCGGGACAGCAGCCCGTGGCGCCCCAGGAACCGGACGCGGGCTTTCTCCAGCGACTCAGCGTCCTCTGCCTCCTGCATGGCCCCGAGTGCCTCGACCCGAATCGACTCCAGGGTCTCCCGGAGGCTGCCTGCCTCGTCCTTCTCGTTCAATGCATATGCTCTTTCGCGAGCTTCGTCAGCTCGGCGAACGCCTCCGGCTCGCGCACGGCGAGATCTGCGAGGGCCTTGCGGTTCAGATCCACACCCGCGTTTCGGAGCCCGGAAATGAAGCGCGAATAGGAGAGATCGTGCTCTCGGCTCGCCGCGTTGATCCGAGCGATCCACAGCCTGCGGAAGTCACGCTTACGCCGCCGTCGATCCCGGTACGAATACGCCCAGCCGCGCTCGACCGCGTTCTTCGCTGTGCGATACAGCTTCGAACGGGCACCGAACTGGCCGCGAGCCTGTTTGAGAATCTTCTTCTTGCGCTTCTTTCGAGTGACGCTCGTGGTCACACGCGCCATATCGTTACCCTCTTCTTTCTATCTTCGACTGCCTCAATCCACATCCCGGATCCGGAGCTGCCGTCGCGCGGAAGCCCGGCCGCCTGTCTGTCTTCAGCTTCCGAGCATGCGCCTTACGCGCTTCTCGTCCGCCTTCGACACGAGAGTCTTCTTGCGGAGATTGCGCTTCCGCTTCGGGCTCTTCTTCGTGAGGATGTGGCTGTGATAAGCCTTGTTACGGCGATACTTACCGGAGCCGGTCTTCGTGAACCGCTTGGCGGCCGACCGGTTTGTCTTCTGCTTTGGCATCTTCCGCTACCCTTCTCTATCTAGCCCTTCGGACCGATGAGCATCGTCATGGTCCGGCCTTCCTTGCGAATGTCAGATTCGACGTTACCCAGCTCCTCGAGCTCTGCCTTCACTCGCTCGAGAACGCGTACACCGAGCTCGGGATGCGTCATCTCCCGGCCCCGGAAGCGGAGCGTGAACTTCACCTTGTCCCCGTCCTCGAGGAATCGCTTCGCGTGACGGAGCTTGAAGCCGAAGTCGTGACCTTCGATCTTCGGCCGCATCTTGATTTCCTTCACGTGGATGATGTGCTGCTTCTTCTTCGCCTCCCTCGACTTCCGTGCCTGCTCGTACTTGAATCTCCCGTAGTCCATGATCCGGCACACCGGAGGACGAGAGTTGGGCGCGACCTCCACCAGGTCCAGCCCACGCTCGGCAGCGATCGCTCGCGCCTCATCCGTGGGGATGATCCCTACCTGCTCGCCATCATCGCCGATCAGGCGGATGGGACTGATGCGAATCCTGTCGTTTACGCGCAATTCGTCTTGGCTCACTTCACCTCTTCCAGGGCCGTCGTGCACCCACCGCCGGTCGGCTCGGCCCGGGGCCGGCCGGCAAACACAAAAAGCCCGATTCGACAATGCCGACCGGGCGAGCACGAAGCGCCTCCAACCCGCGAGGATCGCGTCCGTGTTTCAACCCGGCAGCGGTGTCCGCGCCCGGAGGCGCCAGCACGCCGAAAGGTGGGAGCAACGCTCCACTTTCGTGTTTTCAGGGTCGTCAACTTAGGCGGCGAATCCGGGGGTGTCAACGAACATCGGGTGTCACCGGGAGCGAGTGCCTCAGCCTCGGGTCTCCGGGACGCATGTAACTTTTTCGAGTCGAGCGGCAAAGAAGAGGATGAGGCCGAGTGCGAACGCCTGCTCGACAGGCGGTCCAGCTTGCCTCGCTCACGCTGAATCTGATCCGGGGCCCGGTGCGGGGCGCAGCGAGCCAGTTGGCTCGAACCGGTCCCCGGTCAGGTTTCTTCTTTTCCGCCGTCTCCATTCCAGTACATTGCTGCATGCGGCCTGCGACCAACCTTGCGCGTGGTGACCGTGTCTCAGGAACGGAGGTCTCGCATCACCGATCGCTTTGCAGTGTCGTCGGAACCGACCCAGACCAGACGAGAACCGCGTCATGTACATCGAGGCTGAACTCAACATCTCAGCGACGCGCCGGATCCCGGGCGAGGCGTGGGCCGTGGTTGTGGCCTTCTCGCTTGCTCTCGGTACCCTGGGTTGCGCTGGCGAGGCTCCGGCCAGCGGATGGGGCGGCACCGTGGACACGCTGGCTTCCGGGCAGGTGGCGGTTCACAACCCCCGGGGATCCCTGTGGTCCGCGGGAGAGGACTGGAGGATCACCGAACAGATTCGTGTCGGCACACTCGACGGGACAGGACCGGACATGTTCGGGGCGATCACGGAGTTCGAGGTAGACCAGTACGGACGGTTCTGGGTGTTCGAGGGCCAGGCGCAGGAGATCAGAGTATTCGATGCCAACGGGATTCACATCCGCACGGTCGGGCGCCAGGGCGAGGGACCG
>JAUVTH010000290.1 GCA_030601615.1 Gemmatimonadota bacterium | reverse complement strand
GGGTCCTACGACGAGAACCCGTGGGGTGGTGAAGCTGCGGTCCTGGCGTGGGAGGGCGGGCTGGCCATCCTGTGGCTTCCGACCATGGCTCCGGCCGACGGGCTCACGCCGCTCGAGCACGTGGAGGGAAACACGTTCCGCAGAATCCGGGAGGACGGCGAGCCAGGCGAGGCGTACGAGTTCGTGGAGGACGGCGCGGGCCACGTCGTCGGGCTGCGCTACCACAGCAACACGTACCCGCGTCTGACAACCGAGTAGTGGCCGGCGATCACCGGATCGGCTAACATCCCGGTGTCCTGGCACGAGGGGACGCACGGCCGCTTCGGGGGCCGCTCCTGGTACACGTAACTCATGTAATGAAGAACGGATAGCGATCTCATGCAAGACTTTCTTACGAAACTCGGCATCGAGGAGAACAACCCCGGCGGCTTCTGCGGCGAGTGGCTCGGCACGGGGCCTCAGCTCGAGGTGACGAGCCCGATCGACGGTGCCGTCATCGCCCAGGTCAGGCAGGTCACGGAGGAGGAATACGAGAAGATCGCGGAACGGGCCCACCGGGCGTTTCTCGAGTGGCGGAAGGTGCCGGCTCCACGCCGGGGCGAGATCGTGCGGCAGATCGGAAACAAGCTGCGCGAGACCAAGCGTGAGCTCGGCCAGCTGGTGAGCCTCGAAATGGGCAAGATCGTCGCCGAGGGGGAGGGTGAGGTCCAGGAGATGATCGACATCTGTGACTTCGCGGTCGGTCTCTCCCGTCAGCTCTACGGCAACACCATGCCGTCGGAGCGACCCGACCACCGGATGTTCGAGCAGTGGCATCCGCTGGGAGTCGTCGGCGTTATCACGTCCTTCAATTTTCCGGTGGCTGTCTGGGCCTGGAACGCGGCCCTGGCGGCCGTTTGCGGCGACGCGACTCTGTGGAAGCCCTCGAGCCAGGTACCGCTGTGCGGTGTCGCGGTGACGAAGATCGCCGCCAAGGTATGTCGGGAGAACGGTGTGGACCCGGCGATCTTCTCGCTCGTGACCGGCAAGGGTTCCACCGTCGGCGAGCGGATCCTCCATGACAAGCGGGTGCCGCTGATCTCCTTCACCGGTAGCACGCAGATGGGCTTCCGGGTCGCCGAGGCCACAGGCAAGCGGCTCGGGCGGACGATCCTGGAGCTCGGCGGCAACAACGCAATCGTCGTGAGTCCGAGCGCGAACATGGACATGGTGCTGCCGGCGATCCTGTTCGGAGCGGTCGGTACGGCCGGGCAACGCTGTACCAGCACGCGGCGGATCATCGTGCACGAATCGCTCAGGGACGAGTTGGTAAGCCGCCTGACCAGGGCCTACGAGGGTGTTCGCATCGGAAGTCCGCTGGATGACGACACGCTCATGGGACCGCTCGTCACACGCGGCGCCGTCGCCGACCTGCAGAACGCGATCGAGCGGTTGAAAGCCGAGGGCGGAGAGATTCTGTACGGCGGCGAGCCTCTCGATGGTGACGAGTATGAGGGTGGCCACTACGTGAGGCCGTGCATCGCCGCAGCGAAGAACGACTACTCGATCGTGCAGGAGGAGACATTTGCTCCGATTCTGTACATCATAGGGTACGGGTCGAAGGACGCGTCTCCGCAAGAGGCCGTGGAGGAGATCGAAGAAGCTATCGAGATTCACAACGACGTCCCGCAGGGTCTGTCGTCGGCCATTTTCACGGACAGCGTGCGTGAGGCGGAGTACTTCCTGTCGCACCGCGGCAGCGACTGTGGCATCGCGAACGTCAACATCGGCACGAGCGGCGCGGAGATCGGCGGCGCCTTCGGCGGGGAGAAGGAAACGGGCGGTGGTCGCGAGTCTGGCTCGGACGCGTGGAAGGCCTACATGCGCCGGCAGACGAACACGGTCAACTGGAGCACGGAGCTGCCGCTCGCGCAGGGGATCGAATTCAGCTGATGTGTGCTGAGAGCCGGTTTCAGATCGCGGCAGAGGGGGCAAACGCATGACCGGCAGACGAATACGGCTCCTGGTGCTGGGCGTGGCCATCGCCCTCGGGGGCTGCAGCGACAGCAACAACACGTTCGACCCGCCTCGGGTCGGAGATAACGTGGTGATCAAGGTAATCGGCACCGTCGTGTCCGAGGCGGATCAATCTCCCGTCGTCGATGCCAGCGTGTGGATCGACGTGGAGACGGACCAGGGAGGGGAGCCGCGCGCCACGGATCGGTCGGACGCCGAGGGGCGGTTCTCGATGGTGTTCACGGAGCCCGACTGCTCGTTCGCGACTGAGCGGGCATTCCGGGTCTTCGCGCGCAAGAAAGGGTTCCACGACGGTGAGCTGACGCGGGACGGAAACGGCGGTCTCGCGGTACTTGAATGCGTCTCGCGGGAACAGACGATCGTCTTCCAGCTTACTTCTCAGTAGGGAACCTGCGGGACTCTCACGCGGGAGGTCGCGTCATACAGGCCAGGTCGAGCGACAAGCCACTCACGGAATCCCCGGAGTGACGCGCGTGTCATGGAACGGTGGCGCCGCCGCGTCGGGGCGAGAGCCGAGCCGGCTTGCGCGCATCAGGCGGCGCCGGTCTCCCGGATTCTGGGGCGTCGCGCGCGGGACAGGAGAAAGCTCGCTCAGGCGCGTGTGGAGCCGCCTGTCGGCCCCGTCCAGAAACGCGGAACGAGGATTCGAGCTCCGATCTGTTCGTAGGCGAGCCGCAGACTCTCCAGGCGAGACGGATCCCCGTCGAAAGCTCCGACGACCGCGCCGCCC
>JAUVTH010000016.1 GCA_030601615.1 Gemmatimonadota bacterium | reverse complement strand
CGTTCCCGTTGTCGTCGCCATCAACCGCTTCGCAGACGATACGGACGAGGAAGTAGAGGCCGTGGCCTCCATGTGCCGCGCGGCGGGAGTGCGCTACGCCGACTGCGATGTCTGGGCGCGTGGGGGAGAGGGCGGCATCGAATTGGCCGAGGCGGTCCTGGAGACGCTGGATGAAGGAGAGGCGGACTTCGTGCCCCTGTACCCGACGGGGATGAGCCTTCTGGAAAAGCTGGAGACGGTGGCTACGAAGGTGTACGGCGCTGACGGGGTGAACATGACGAGGCCGGCGGCCAAGCAGGCACAGCAGATTGTCGACAACGGCCTCAGTGATCTGCCCGTGTGCATCGCCAAGACCCAGTATTCGCTGAGCGACGACCCCAGCCTCCTCGGCAGGCCGAGGGGCTTTGACATCACGGTCCGGGAATTCCGCATATCAGCAGGAGCCGGGTTCATCGTGGCCGTGACGGGCGACGTCATGACGATGCCCGGTCTGTCGGCCAGGCCTGCCGCAGAGGGAATGAAGGTGCACCCGGACGGCCGTATCGAAGGTCTGTTCTGAGCCACGGATCGCGACAGGAGAGGCGCAATGCGTACGCTTCATACGAGCAAGGCTCCGGCGGCAATCGGGCCCTACTCCCAGGCGGTCGAAGCCGGAGGATTCCTGTTCTCGGCCGGCCAGATCGGGCTGATTCCCGAGACGGGGGAGTTCGCGGGCCCGGATGTCGAGACCCAGGCCAGACAGGTGTTCGAGAACCTGGGCGCGATCCTAGAGGAAGCAGGCGTGTCCTTCTCCGATGTAGTGAAGACCACGGTCTATCTGGAGAATATGGCTGAGTTCCCACTGGTTAACACTATATATGCTGAACACTTCACGGAGCCTTATCCGGCGCGGTCAACAGTGGCCGTGCTGGGGTTGCCGAAGGGGGCACGGGTAGAGATCGACATCGTGGCCCGAGTCCGCTGAGGTCTTCAGGGCCGGGGCCTGAGTACGAGGCACAGGGGGGGCGGATGGCGGCCGGTGTCGCCTGCGGTCTTCAAAACCGTTGCGAGGCGCGAGTAGCGTCTTGGGTGGGTTCGACTCCCACACGCTCCCGCCATCTGTTGCTTGGAGCTCTCGCTCTGGCTCTGCTCCTTCCTGGTGGCGCGATCAGAGCCCAGGAGCCTGTCGAGGGCGACACGGCGGCTGTCGGCCCGGTCGTGACGGTTGTGGATTCGGCGGCGCGTGTGCCGGCAGGGGAGGTTGTGGTGGTCGACTCGGCCGGACTGCCAGTCAGCCCTATGGGCGCGTTCTTCAGGAGCCTGATCCTGCCCGGTTGGGGGCAGGCCAGCGTTGACCAGCCGGTCCGCGGGGCATTCTACTTTACGATGGAAGCAGCCTCGCTGTGGATGCTCTTCAAGGCAGAGTCGAAGCTCAGGGCTGCCGAGCGCGCGGGAGATGAAGACCTTGCGGCTGCGCGAAAGGAGCAGAAGGAGGACTGGATCGTGATGGCCGTTTTCTGGGCTCTATTCAGTGGAGTGGACGCCTGGGTGTCCACTCACATGTGGGACTTCGAGGGAGTGGTCGTGCCTCCGCCCGATGGGTCCCCCGGAGTTGCCCTGCAGTACTCCATTCCGGTCGGGGGTCCATGACAGGGAGCGACACGGGTCCGGCGCCCTCTGGCCCCGTCGGTGTGTTCGACTCTGGACTGGGCGGGCTGACGGTCCTGCGTGCCGTCCGTGATCGACTCCCCCGAGAGTCGACTGTGTACCTCGGCGATACGGCGCGAGTGCCCTACGGTCCCAAGGCGGCCGATACGATCCGCCGCTATGCCCTCGAGGCAACGGACTTTCTTGTAGACAAGCGAGTGAAGGCGATCGTGATCGCCTGCAACACGGCGACGGCCAGGGCGCTCCCGGATGTCCAGGACAGGGCAGGCGTGCCAGTTCTCGGCGTCGTCGAGCCGGGCGGACGGGCAGCGGCCACGGCTTCCGCGAGCGGTCGAATAGGGGTGATCGGAACCCGAGGAACGGTCTCCAGTCGCGCATACAGCAGGGTGATTCATCACTGTCGTCCCGACGCGGAAGTGTTCGAGCAGGCCTGCCCGCTCTTCGTACCGCTCGTGGAGGAGGGCTGGACGGATGACGACGTTACCCGGTTGGCCGCGCAGAGGTATCTGGAGCCACTACTCGAGAAGGGGATCGACACGCTGGTGCTCGCGTGCACGCACTACCCGCTTTTGAAGCCGCTCCTGTCCGAGCTCGTCGGACCCGGCATTCAGCTGATCGACTCGGCCGAGTCCACGGCAGCCGCCCTGGACGACCTGTTATCGGCCGCCGGTCTATCGAGCAGCCGGGAAGAACAGCCGGGTGCCAGCTACTACGTGACGGACGAGGCAGCGCGCTTCGATCTCCTGGCGCGGCGCCTGCTGGGAGAGGAGGTGGATCACCTTGAGATGGTCAGCGTGGACTCCACCGGTTGAGCCGGATCTCGTTCCGAGTGATCTCGGCCCACGTGCAATTATGCAGCCAGTCGCCGGAATTGAGGTAGTGCCTTCCCGGAGCGACTTCGAGCAGTTCTGGCTGGTGGCAATGCCCGAACACGACCAGGTCGATATCCGGGTCGGAGTCAAGCACCTTCAGCGCCAGTTCTCGAAGCCTGGCAGAGCGGTCATGGCTTCCGGGGTCGTCCGGTCGGTAGTGTCGGCTCTCCGTGCGGCTGACCAGGCGGATCAGATGCCCGGACCAATCCGGGTGGATCTGGCGGAATGCGGCGCGCGCCGGGCGGCTGCGAATCACCGACCTGAGGGCGCGGTAGCCCCAGTCTCCACCGCCGATGCCGTCCCCGTGAGCCACGTACGTCCTTCGCCCGCCAACTTCCGTGACCAGCGGGCCCTCCAGCAACTCGATGCCGATCTCTTCGGAGAGAAAGCGGCCGCCCCAGGAATCGTGATTGCCTCCCAGCAATCGGATGCGGACCCCGGCAGCCACCAGGTCCGCCAGCATCCGAAGTACCTGAAAATGCCTGCTGAGGATGACGCTATCGTACTCGAACCAGAAATCGAACAGGTCCCCGTTGATCAGGAGGTCTCCGGTGCGCTCGGCGACGCCCGAGAGGAACTCCATGAACGCGCTCTCGTTGGCGGTGGGAGCGGCACCAAGATGAGTATCGGAGACAACAATCGTGGACCTTTCCATGGCGCCAAGTATAGAGTGCGGCTGGCGAAGGTGAAACGGCTGCGGAGCGGACGTAGCCCTATGCTCGGGAGCATCCGATGAGAGCAGTCGAACCCCCGGGTAGTCGGATCGAGTTGCGCGTTCGGTACGCTGAGACCGATCAGATGGGGCGTGCGCACCATATGGAGTATCTTGCATGGTTCGAGTTGGGCCGCACGGAGCTGCTCAGATCCGCTGGCGTGGCCTACGCTGAAATCGAGAAGCGCGGCGTGATGCTACCGGTCGCGGCTGTTGAGGTCGGATATTTCAAGGGAGCAAGCTACGACGAGCTCGTGGGAATCCAGACGTGGGTCAGCGAGGTCAGGAGTCGCACGGTGACTTTCTCTTACGTCGCGACCCGCGCAGCGGACGCACAGGTCCTGGCGACGGGCACTACCAGGCTTGTCTGCACGGACTCCCGGGGCAAGCCCATACGCATTCCGGAGGACGTGGTAGAGGTTCTTCGCGCGCTCGCCGCTGCCGCCCCGACCGACGCCCCAGACGCGTGAGCCTCCAGGCCAGGCGAGCGGCGGCGGTTTTCTTGCTCCTCGTCGGGGCGCTCCATAGCTTCCGCGCGGGTCGGAAAGCGAGAGGGATCCGATTCCATTCGGAGGTCCGGATTGGATTCGCGGTGTTGGTTCTCGCGTTGACCGGCAGCTGCGTAAGTGCCGTCGAGAGCGGCCCCCCGATTTCCAACCCGGCGGATCTCGCGGCGCGAGTGCGAAGCGAGACAGGAGCGTCCGTACCCGCGACTCTACGCTTCGAGTGGCGCTACGCCGATCGCCGCGGAGATGTCGGAGGGGAGGGGATAGGCAGGTACAATCCGCCTGACAGCCTGCGCATAGATCTGTTCACGTCCGGTGATGTTGCCATGGCGATCGCCGTGGCCGATGGCGAGCTCCGGAGCCTCGGAGAGATAGAGGACATCCAGATCCCGGGCCTCGAGTTCGTGTACGCCATGGCCGGCCTGTTCCGTCCGAGTAAGGGGAGAGCGGAGGGATACGTGGCCGGGTCCGATTCCGTGCTGGTATACGGAGACGATGCGGTGAGAAGGACTTACTTCTATGTACGCGAGGGTCGTCTTCGCAGAGTGGAGGAGCGCGTTCACGGACGGACGGTGCAGCGGGTGAACCTGGATTGGGCCGACTCCGGCCCCTGGCCGAGCAGGGCCGAGTATAGGAACCTGGACGAGCATAGCCGCGTACGCTGGGAGGTTGGAGAGATCACCCATCACACGGAGAGCCATCCCGCTCGTGCTTATGATCTGCCCCGTGTTCCATAGCCGAGCCGTCACCGCCCTGTTGCTGACTCCCGTGCTGGCCGTCGGCATGGCGGGCTGCAATTACACGTTTGCCGGAGGTGGTGGACTGCCATCCCACATCGGGACTGTGTACGTGCCGCCGGTGGACAACAAGACGACGCAGTTCGCACTCACTCAGGTATTCACCGACAAGCTGCTCGAAGCGGTTCGACGCAATCTGGGTGTCCAGCTGGCCTCCGAGGCGGAAGCGGACGCCACTATCGTCGCATCGCTGACTCGATACACGGATACGGCCATCAACTTCCAGGGTATCGAGGACGTGGGAGCCGCCGTGTTTCAGAGGCGTGTGACTATCTCTGCCCAGGTGCAGTTCGTGGACCACGCCAAGAACGAGATCATATGGAACGGCACCGGCGTGGTTGGTGAAGGAGAGTACAGCCCGGCGGATCCGGCGGGCGAGTCAACGGGACAGGACGTCGCCTTGGATAATCTGGTGCAGAAGATCGTGGATGGAGCACAGTCACAGTGGTAGGGCGCAGGCGGACGTCTCGGGGACGGTATTTCCGCCGGCTTCTACTTCTGGGCGCCGGATTCTGGTTTCTCCTCGGGGGGAGCGGTGTATTCCGATCGGGTGCCGACGGCCCGGGGGAATCTGCCGGCGGGGTTGCCGAGGCAGCGGTCCCCGCGTGGGGCGGCCTCGGAGGGTGGACCGCGGAAGCGGGAACTCAGGAGGTTGATTCACACGAAGCGGCCTCCGCGGGCCAGGACCAGGCAGTTGAGCAGTCAGTAGCCGGTGACGCGGATCACGGCATCCGGATCCGGGACGTGTTCTTCGTTCTCATCCTCATCCTGATTTCGGGCAAGATCCTCGGCGAGATCGTCGAAAGACGCGGGCAGCCCGCCGTCCTGGGCGAGCTGGTCGCGGGCGTCATCCTCGGTGGCAGCGTGTTGGGTGTCATCCCCGACCCCGGCACAGAGATGTACGAGATCATCCACGTCTTCGCCGAGATCGGGGTGTCGATTCTCCTGTTCGAGATCGGCCTCGAGACTGACCTCAAGGAAATGTTCAGCGTCGGCCGAAGCGCGTCGGCCGTCGCTTTGGTCGGAGTGGTCGTGCCTTTCGGGCTCGGGTTCCTTTACTGGTACACGGTGAACCCAGCCATTGGGGTCCACCCTGAGGGGATCAGCTTCGCCATCGTGGCCATTTTCGTTGGCGCAACACTGACGGCGACGTCAGTCGGAATCACGGCGAGAGTGCTCTCGGACCTCGAGCGTATGCACACTCCCGAGGCGCGGATCATCATTGGTGCGGCCGTGATCGACGACGTGCTCGGGATCGTGATCCTCGCGGTAGTCGCGGGCCTCGCCTCGGGCGCGGCCGTCGGACTGCTGTCGATCAGCAAGATCTTCGTGTTCGCGGTCGGGTTCCTCGTGCTCGCCGTCGTCATCGGAAATCGCTTCGCCCCCGTGCTGTTCGATTTCGTGAATCGCATGCGCGTGCGCGGAGTCCTCCTTGTGACTGCCTTCTGTTTCGCGCTCGGAGTGGCCGCCCTGGCCGATTGGGCGGGTTCCGCGATGATCATCGGCGCGTTCGCTGCTGGCCTCGTGCTGTCGTCCACGAACCAGTTCGATGCGGTGGTGGAGAAGATCGAGCCGGTGGCGGATGTCTTTACTCCGATCTTCTTCGTGGTCGTCGGCGCCCCGGTGAATGTGAACCTGTTCATACCGGGCACGGAGGACTTCAACCTGGCGGTTCTCATGGTCGGCCTGACCCTCACGGCGATCGCCATCATTGGAAAGCTGCTGTCGGGCCTGGCCGTGCGGAGGGCGGGTATCAGCAAGCTCGTGGTAGGCGTGGGCATGGTCCCCCGAGGCGAGGTGGGTCTCATCTTCGCCTCCATCGGACTGACGGCCGGAATCCTGTCGGGCGAAGTGTACAGCGCCATACTGATCATGGTCATGCTGTCGACCTTCATCGTGCCCCCGATTCTAAAGGTCCTGTTTGCGGCGCAGCCGCAAACAGCATCCCCCTCGATCGAGCAGTTGGAGGACACACATTACTGAGGCCAGAGGTCACGCCGACTTGAGCTCGACCCATTACCTCCAGCCAGCCCCCATCCTGAATCGAGGGGATTTGCTCAGGTTGCACGGGCGACCGAGAGACTACCGCCTGGTGTTCACGAACGGCGTGTTCGATCTCCTGCACAGGGGTCACCTGTCCTCACTGCGGGCGGCTCGCAGCCACGGCGACTTCCTGGTCGTGGCCGTGAACTCCGACAATTCCACGAGGCGACTCAAGGGGTCGCAGCGGCCATTTCAGTCCGAGTCGGACAGGGCTGAGATCCTTGCTGGACTGAGATTCGTCGACGTCGTGACGGTATTCGATGAGGATACGCCAGCCGCGCTGATCGAGCTTCTTCTTCCCGACGTGCTCGTCAAGGGTGCGGACTACTCGGAGGAAGAGATCGTGGGAGCCGCGGCCGTTCGTCAAGCGGGTGGGGAGGTCGTGCGGGTCGCGCTTGAGGAAGGCCTCTCGAGCACCGGCCTGATCGAGCGGATTCGGCTGGGAGACGAGGCATAGCATCGGCCCTTCCATTGCCATTCGGCGGTATTCCTGTGTAAATACGTACTCGCCTGTCCCGGATCCGTGCAGATTCCCGGATCCTGCGAGTGAATCAAGACGAGGCTGAAAGTGACCGCGGACGGACACGGAGATGGCATTGCTGGCAGCAGGTTCGATTCCAGGGATTCTGCTCCCCGGAATCGGCCGGGAGATCTCTTCTCGCTGACGAAGCCGCGGATCACCCTGATGGTGCTGATCTCGGCAGGAGCGGGTTTCCTCCTGGGCTCCGCCGGCGACGTGGATCCCTGGGCCCTCATCGTGGCGTCGCTCGGAATCGGCCTGGTCGCCGGGGGCGCGAGCGCCCTGAACCAGGTGTTTGAGCGGGACATCGATGCGCGCATGATTCGGACGCGCGGACGTCCGCTGCCGACGGGTAAGGTCACGACGATGGCTGCAGTGGTGTTCTCCGTAGCAACGTCCATGCTCGGGGTCGGCATCCTCGCCGCATTCGTGAACACGCTCACGGCGGCGCTCGCTCTCGGGGCGCTGGTCAGTTACGTGTTCGTATACACACCGCTCAAGCGAGTTTCCTCTCTATCCACACTGGTCGGAGCCGTGCCCGGCGCCCTGCCGATCTTGGGCGGGTGGACCGCGGCAACCGGATCTCTGGATCCAGGGGCCTGGGCGCTGTTCGGCATCCTCTTTTTCTGGCAGCTTCCTCACTTCCTGGCGCTCGTCTGGATGTACCGCGATGACTACAGGCGGGGAGGTCTCAAGATGCTGGGAGTGACCGATCCGGAGGCGCGACAGACGCGCCAGCAATCCGTCCTGTACGCGGTCGCCCTCCTTCCGGCCAGTTTGCTGCCGGTGTTGCTGGGTTTGACCGGCCAGGCATACGCCGTTGCGGCTCTGCTCCTCACTAGCGCGTACGTTTTAAGCGCTCTCCGTTTCGCATTGCGGGCGGACTCGCCGGCCGCGCGAGGCCTGTTCCGGGTTTCGCTGCTGTATCTGCCCGTGCTTCTCTTGTTCCTGACGCTGGACGGTCACTCGGTCGGATCCCGGGGCTTGGAGCCCACGGCCGGGCCGACAGTGACCGTCGGCGGTCGGTAGCCTCCGGTAGCCGAGTGCGAGGGCCACCGTGACGCGCCGACCGCTTCTCCTCGCTACACGCAACCGTCACAAGCTGCGAGAGATCGCGGATCTTCTCAGTGGCGTTGATCTGGATGTGATCTCCCTGGCGGACCACGGGGTCGGCGATCTCCCCGGCGAGGACGAGGTCGAAGTCTTCGACACGTTCGAGCAGAACGCGCTCGCGAAAGCTCGGTTCTATCGACTCCATACTGGCATGGACGTGATTGCCGATGATTCCGGGCTATGCGTGGATGCGCTGGATGGCGGACCTGGCGTCCGTTCGCGACGCTTCGCAGCGGACGCGGGGCCTTCCTCCGACGAACAGGACGAGGCGAACAATTCTCGGTTGATCGAGGTGCTCCGGGGCGTCCCGGCTGCGGGTCGGGGAGCTCACTACCGCTGCGCGGTCGCCGTCGTGGGATCAAGCCGCACGCTGGTACTGCAGGGTCGAGTGGACGGGACGATCACTACGGCCCAACGGGGCGATGGTGGATTCGGCTACGATCCCCTGTTTCTGCTGCCTGCGCATGGCCGAACGTTCGGCGAGCTGCCTCCGAACGTGAAGGCATCTATCAGTCACCGTGCGGCGGCGATTCGCGCCCTGCGCCGCTGGCTGGAACCAGCTTTCCTTCCGGAGGATTCCAGGTGATCTCTTCCACTTTCCCGCGGCTCCGCCGCGTACTGATTGTGCTGATTCTGGTCGCGGCGCCGGCTTGGGACGTCCTTCTGGCCCAAGAGGCCGAGCACGTCGTTGCGGACCCTGCGGACGTCGAGTCC
This sequence comes from Gemmatimonadota bacterium, assembly GCA_030601615.1. GTDB lineage: Bacteria > Gemmatimonadota > Gemmatimonadetes > Palauibacterales > Palauibacteraceae > Benthicola. The sequence continues at coordinate 4,025 of JAUVTH010000016.1, read as the reverse complement.
GTCGACTCCATCATCGAGGCGGTGTACGACGTGATCTCCGGGCCGGCGGGCGAGGAACGGGATTGGGATCGCATGCGCTCCCTCTTCGTGTCGGATGCCAGGTTGATTCCTTCATTTCCGGCCCCAGATGGTGCGTTCACTTACCGGGCCATGAGCCTGGACGATTGGATCCATGGTTCGACGGATTACTTTGGGGAGAATGCGTTCTTCGAGCTCGAGATCCACCGCGTGGAGGACCGCTACGGCCACATCGCGCATGCCTTCAGCACGTATGAGTCTCGCACTGAGGCCGATGGAGAACCTTTCTCCAGAGGGATCAACAGCTTCCAGCTTCTGAACGACGGCCAGCGGTGGTGGGTGGTGAACATCTTCTGGCAGGCGGAGACGGAGGCGGAACGGATTCCGGGCGAATACCTGCCGTAGAGTGCCGCCCAAGCCCCGAACCGTCGAGGCAAGTGGCCCGGGTGTGCAATTCCTCCCCGCTGAATCGTCACCCAGTATGAGCGACAGTACCGACCCGAACCACATGAGGCCGCCCCGGCGCGCACGGTGTATCTTTTCGGGGTGAGCGACTGTCTTCTTCGGACGAGGCACAGCGATTGAGAGCCGATTGGGCCGCTGTCTACGAGGAGATGTACCCCGACCTGGTACGGTTCCTGTACCGCTACGTTTGGGATGAGGACCGGGCCCAGGACCTCGCTCAGGAGACTTTCGTCCGTGCCCTGCGCACTGATCCGGATGACCCTCGATCATGGCTATTCACGGTCGCTCGAAATCTGGCTCGGGATGAGGCTCGGACGGCGATTCGAAGACGCCGCCACTTGACGCTGTTTCGTACGGAGGTGGTGGACAAGGTGGCGGCCGACCCGGAGGACGTAATGCAGAGGTCGGATCGAGAGCAGGCCGTGAGACTCGCGCTTGACCGCCTGAGCGATCGGGACAGGGAGGCGCTACTGCTCTGGGATGCCGGACTTGCCTACGACGAGATATCGGCGCAAACCGGACTGGCTCGTGGCGCCGTCGGAACGACCCTGTCACGGGCGCGACGACGCCTCGTAGAAGCGCACCGTGCGGAGGAGGATCGTGATGCCGCACATCTCTGATGGTAGTCTGCACGCCTGGATCGACGGAGCATTCCCCAAGGACTCGCCCGAGGGGCAGTCCGTCAGGAAGCACCTGGACACGTGTCCGGACTGCAGGTCGCGGCTGGAGGACGCGCGGCACTTCGTGGCGGAAGCCGGGGAAATTCTGGCTGCGGCAACTCCGGACCTCGAGAGCATGCCGGCGTTCGAGGAAATTCAAGCCCGGGCTGCCGAGGCGGATCAGGAGGAGGATCACGGTCGTACTCGTAGTCGCGGCTCGCTGCGTGCGAGATGGCGCTCCTTCGAACGCCTCGCCTGGGCAGCGACCGTGGTGCTCGCGCTGGGTGCCGGCTGGATCGGGCGCACCGTGCTGATCGACAGAGGGTGGAGCGATCCGTTCCACGAGAGAGCACTCGACCAGGAGCCGGTTGAGGAGATGGAAGCCGTGGGATCCCTGGAGGACGAGGTCCGTCCGTCGTCCCCACCTCTCTCCTCCGAGGGCTTTGGCGCGGACACGGGGGACCCTGACAGAGCGAACAAGGACGAGCGCGTCGAGAACGCCGCGGCCCCACCCTCAAGGCGAGCTGGAGTTTCGAAGACGGTGGCCGAACCGGATGCCGCCGGGGAGTTGGGGCGTCGGGAGAGAAGTGACGCCGTGGCGCCAGATGAGCTCGAGCTCGAGCTGGACGCCGTCGCCGCCTCCCCGGATCTGAAGCTGGATCGGGAGGCGCGTCTCGAGGAGAACGTAGCGCAGGCCGACACCTCGAACGCCAGGATTGCCGCTCAGCCGACCGCCATTCATCCCGCGCAGGATCCGTGGCACCAGCTTCCGGATCGGCGGAGGTCGCCGGCAGTGGAGGAGACAGGCACCTGCTTCCGCGTGGAGACCGGCTGGTCTACTGGAGTGGCATCGCTTCCCGGCCGGATCGAGCTCAGTCGAATCGACGCAGAGACGCGGCCGGAGGATGACGTTTTCGGCGTAGCCGTCCTCGATGGCAGCTTGGAGGCCGTGCTGGAGTCCGTTTGGGCGGCTTTCGGAGCGGATTCCCTGTGGGTTCGATTCGTCATCGGCCCGGAGGCCGACGTGTTCACGATCCGGGCGGGCCATGCCGGGCTGGAGTGGGTCGGAGAGGCCCGCACCCTTTCACCATCCGCGCCAGTTCAGCCCCGCCAGAGACGAGGGCCTGTTCGACTCGTTCCGATCGGCTGTCCCTGACCATGTCAGAGCGCGCCGATTTCTGGTCCGCCGTCCGATGTCGCCTGCAGGGTGCACGCGAGATATACGAGGGCGTGTACATGGCCCCCTACAGGTCGGCGATCCACCGCGAATACCTTGAACAACGGGACATTTTTCTGCTGATGGGCTTCTCGGATCTTCTCGGAGTGCCGAACCCGGTGCAGTTCTATACGCTGGAGCTACTGCCCGAGCTGATCGAGCAGTTTCACGAGTGGCATCTGCGCCTGGGGATGGAGTCGGCTCCGGAAGGTGGTTTCCGGTGCTGCTGAGCATTGCGGCGGTCCGGTGCCGTCTCGCGCACCGGGTGGCATCGGGTTGACGATCTTTCGCGCGCTCGAGCGCCCGATCCTGTTCTTCGGGGGGAAGGGAGGTGTCGGGAAGACGACGCTGGCGGCGGCCACGGCCCTCGAGTCTGCCCGGCGGGGCGCTCGCACACTTCTCGTATCGACTGATTCTGCACATTCCACGTCCGACATACTCGGGGTCAATGTCGATGCCCAACCGGGGCCCGTCGAAGGCGATCTCTGGGCAGCTGAGATCGATCCTGCCTCGGCTGTCGAGGACTACATCCGGGACGTGAAAGGCCGGATCGCCGACGTGACTCCGCCGAGACTCGCGGCCGAAGTAGAGCGGCAGATCGACGCGGCTCGCGTGTCGCCCGGCGCGGAGGAGGCGGCCCTGTTCGACCGATTCACCCGACTCCTGGGGGACGAGCGTTTCGACCGGATCGTGTTCGATACGGCCCCGACGGGTCAGACGCTTCGGCTACTGTCCCTGCCGGAACTCATGACGAATTGGATCGGCGGACTGATCGCTCAGCGTCGGAAGGTCTCGAGTCTGGGGCGCATGTGGAGGAATGTGGCGGGAGCCGCTTCCGGGTCGGAGCGGGAGATCGGTGATCCCGTACTCGCAGCGCTGGAGGAACGGCGAGATCGCTTCGAGCGGGCACGGCTGGTCCTCACCGACAGTGGGCGTACCGCATTCATGTTCGTGACCGTGCCGGAGAGACTTCCCATCCTCGAGACGCACAGGGCGATGTCGACTCTCTCCGGGTACGGCATTCCGGTCGGCGGCCTCATCGTAAACCAGGTACACCCAGCGGTGCCACAAGATGAGTTCCTGCGAAGAAGGGCTGAACGCGAGGATGACCAACTCGCGGACATTCGGGAGCGCTTCCGAGATTGGCCGATCGCCTACGTTGCCATGCAGGAGGGCGAGCCAGCGGGCTCGGACTCGTTGCGGCAACTATTCCAAGCGCTGAGTAGTTCCACGGAGAATCTTGCGTGAGCGCGATCGTACTGCTGGTCATCGGGGTCGCGGCTTTCCTGTCCGGCTACAGGATTTACTCTCGCTATATCGCGCGATGGATTTACCAGCTGGACCCCGACTTCGTCACGCCCGCACACGAATTCGAGGACGGTGTCGACTTCGTCCCGACCAACAGGCACGTGCTGTTCGGCCACCATTTCACGTCCGTTGCGGGAGCCGCGCCGATCGTGGGGCCTGCCATCGCCGTGATCTGGGGTTGGCTCCCCGCCTTCCTGTGGGTCGTGTTGGGAACGATTTTCGCCGGAGCCGTTCACGACTTCGGCACCCTATGGATCTCCTCCCGGCACAAGGGGAACTCGATCGGGACGCTGGCCGAGTGGATCGTCGGAGATCGGGCGCGGGTGCTCTTTCTGCTGCTGATTTTCTTTCTGCTGCTG
>JAUVTH010000199.1 GCA_030601615.1 Gemmatimonadota bacterium | reverse complement strand
GGCCCGATCATCATCATGGCCCTGATCGTGGTCCTGCATCAGGCGTACACGCTGGGGAGCGATCAGCTGCCGGCGCCGCAGGGACAGGCGCTCGCGAGCGTGATTCAGGGAATCCTCGGCGGCGACGTGCCGCGCGACAAGCATCTCACGGGTGCCGGTCTCGGGGCCCTCCTGAGCGCGAGCGGAGTCGGAGGCCTGGGGGTCCTCGTCGGCCTCGGATTCTACCTCCCGTTCAACATCGTCCTCACTTACACGATCGGAACTCTGCTGCGTGTGATCTCCGACTGGAAGCTCGGGAAGCTGTGGAGCGAGGACGTGGGTGTGCCGATCGCTGCCGGCCTGATCGTTGGTGAAGCAATGATCGGGGTGATCTACTCCCTCTACATTGTCTTCGGGTGAGGAGGCCGACATGAAGCTCAAGCACGTGGGTTACCTGCTCATCACGATCAGCTTCCTCGGCGGCTCGTTGGAGGTCGTCAAGCAGGTCGAGGGGGTGAACACCGCGGTATTCCTGCTGTGGCTCGGGATCGGGATCACGGGCGTGATCGTCGCCCAGCGGGCCCGTAAGGCGGAGGCGACGGACGTCGAAGTGATCAGCACCAACATCCGCGCCATCGAGACCAGCCTCGAGAAGATCTCTTCGGACGCGCAGGAGTTGAACGCCGAGAAATTGACGATCAACGTCTACGATCTGCGTCATTGGATCGATGAGAGGTTCCCCGAGGCCCTCAAGACGTTCGTGGACGCGCGTGAGAGCATGGCGCATAGCTTCGGGCTGAAAGCGTACGCGGAAGTGATGAACCGGTTCGCGGGGGGAGAGCGGGCGCTGCACCGCGTGTGGTCGGCTTCGACGGACGGCTATATCGACGAAACGCACGCGTACATCGAGAAAGCCGCGGTCCACTTCGAGGACGCACTGACGACGTTTCGGGAGATCAAGGCGCGCGGGCCGGCCGTAACTGAGGCGTGAACAGCCGGGGGCGGCCTACGCCCCCATCTTCTCAGGGTTCAGCTTGTCCAGTTCCGGAAGGACGAAGATCCCGTCCTTCCGGATCAATACATCGTCGAACCACACTTCTCCTCCGCCGTACTCCGGCCGCTGAATCAGGACCAGGTCCCAGTGGATCTGGCTCCGGTTCCCGTTGAACGCCGTGTCGTAGGCGTTGCCGGGCGTGAGGTGCATGCTGCCCGCGATCTTCTCGTCGAACAGGATGTCCTTCATCGGCTCCATGATGTGTGGGTTGAAGCCGAGCGAGAACTCGCCGATGTACCGTGATCCTTCGTCCGCGTCGAGTACCTCGTTGAGATGGTCCGTGTTCGTGCTCCGCGCCTCGACGATCTTCCCTTCCTGGAACCGGAAGAACACGTCCTCGTGCGTCACACCCTGGTAGATCGTGGGCGTGTTGTATTGAATCGTCCCCTCGATGCTGTCGAGCACCGGCGCCGTGAACACCTCCCCGTCCGGGATGTTGCGCTTGCCGTCGCACGGCATGGCGGGGATGCCCGCGATGCTGAACCGGAGGTCCGTTCCCGGGCCTTTGACGTGAACGCGGTCCGTGGCTTCCATGAGCTCGCGCAGGGGCTGCAGCGCCTGCGACATCCGCTCGTAGTCCATCGTGCACACGCGGAAATAGAAGTCCTCGAAGTCCTCGGTCGAGCGCTCGGCCAGCTGCGCCATCGAGGCGTTGGGCCAGCGGAGCACGACCCACCGCGTGTCGGGCACGCGGATATCCATGTGGACGCGCTTCCAGATGAAGCGCTCGTACATCTTCTGTCGGTCCTGCGACACGTCCGAGAGCTCGCTGACGTTGGGGGCGCCACGGACTCCGATGTAGGCATCCACGCCCTTCATGTACGTTTCTTCCGACGCGGCCATGAGGTCGAGCTGCTCCTCGGTGGCTCCGAGAAGCAGGCGCCGCAGGACTTCATTGCTCTTGAGGAGGACGTTTGGAACAACTCCCGCCTCGTGGGCCACACGTACGAGCTCCTTGGTGAATGCCGTGGGCGTGTCGATGGCCTCGATGAGGAGTTTCTCTCCCGCCTTCAGCTCGCAGGAGTAGTGGATCAGGGTCTGGGCCAGCTTCGTGTACCGGGGGTCGGTCATGGCTCGTCACTCGATTGAATGCTGTTGCCTCGGCCGCCGGCGGGGGAAGACGACGCGCGAGAGTCGGGAAAGTCTGAGGGCTCGGGCCTTCCCATGCAATGGTCTCTTCGTTCTTCATCCTCGATTGCATAGGATGGAGCCATGATCAAGTCAACGAACATGAGTCTCCTGGGTCTCGTCACCCTGGCCGTCGGACTGGCGGCGTGCGAACCGACCGCCACGGATTCCCGCGCAACGGACAAAGCGCCACTCCCTCTGATGGTGGACCAACCCCGGCACCTGGCGTCGCCGGCCGGGCCCGGAAGCGGAGAGCCGAACCTGTTCGCAGCCGGAGAAACGGTCATCCTGAGCTGGCTGGAAGTCGCAGAAGGGGGTCACGAGCTTCGCTTCGCCCGGCTCGTTGGGGACGAGTGGACCAGGCCCGTGCGCGTGATCCGACGCCCCGACCTGTTCGTGAACTGGGCCGACTTCCCATCTGTCGTCGAGCTGCCTGACGGTAGCCTGGCGGCCCATTGGCTGCAGTACTCGGGTCCGGGCACCTACTCGTATGACGTGTGGGTCACGGTCTCCGGAGACGGCGGCACGACGTGGAGCGTACCGAGCCGTCCGCACTCCGACGGCACGCCCACCGAACACGGCTTCGTCAGCCTGTTCGCGTCACCGACCGGCCACGATCTGTCGGTGGTGTGGCTCGATGGCCGCGCCTACGCCGATTCCTCGCTCGACACCCCGTTCATGTCACTTCGGTATGCTACGCGCGACGCCGGCGGCAAGTGGACGGACCGGGTGGTGCTCGACTCGCTGACGTGCGATTGCTGTCAGACTTCGACCGCCCGAACCAGCGATGGCGTGATCGTCGCCTACCGCGGCCGGACGCACAGCGAGATCCGGGATATTCGCGTCGTGCGGTTCGAGTCCGAGCGGTGGTCCGATCCGGTCACCGTCCACGACGACGGATGGGAGATCCCGGCCTGTCCTGTGAACGGTCCGTCGATCAGCGCGTCGGGCGACACGGTGGCGGTGGCCTGGTTCACCGCCGCGGACGATGTTCCTCGCGTCTGGTTGGCTTTTTCTGACGACGGCGGGAAGACCTTCGGCTCACCAATTCAAGTGGACCGCGATCGACCCCTCGGCCGAGTCGCCGTTTCCCTCGTGGAAGGCGGAGCGATCGTCACGTGGCTGGAGGCGTTGGAAGACGGAGCCGGTGTCGTAGCCCGGGCGGTCGGACGGGACGGCCGTGTCGCTCCTCCGGTCGTGCTCGGTGAGTCCAGCGGCGAGCGCTCCTCGGGTTTTCCCGTGATGGTCACTCGGGGGAGGGATCTCGTAGTGGCGTGGACCGTACCTGGGGATGTACCCGGTCTGAGGGTCATGGTGGCTCCGATTCTACCCTGACGCCACGCGTGCGCCTGCCGCCAACTGTCCCACGTCACGGTGTTATCGGGAAGAAGTAGTCGGCGATGACCTCGCTCAGGTCGAGTCCATTCGGGTTGTCGGAGGCCGTGAGCCACCAGTGACCGGCGCCATCGATCACGTCGAGGCGGACAGGACCCTTTCCGGCACAGCCGTCCCACCGGGTGGCGTTGATCGTCGGTGGCTCCGTGGCGCCGGAGGGATAGTCCCACTCCGTGGCCGTGGCATCGCACCCGCCATGCGACCGCCACAGGTCCGCCAGCTCGGCGATCGACATCCACCCATCCCGCCCGTCGATCGGCGCGACGAGGTCCTGGAGCGCGTGGATGATCAGCACCGT
>JAUVTH010000181.1 GCA_030601615.1 Gemmatimonadota bacterium | reverse complement strand
TCGATGATCAGAGATTCGCTCTCGATATCAGTTCGTTTGCTGCGATGGACTATCGCATTGGCGCTCGTGTCTCTGACTTCAGTGCAGAGTCCTGCACGTGCCCAGGACATCTCGGAGTCCCTCAGCAGCCTGAACGAGGCGAACGGGAAGCTGTACATCGGTCCGCTGTCGACCGGGCTCGCGGCCGCCCTCAACTCCGGGTTCTATCACACGGCAGAAGTCCATGGTGTTCTGGGTTTCGACGCCGGCTTTCGGCTGATGGGCTCGTTCGTGCCGGGCGATCTGGACACATTCATTCCGGTTCTTCCCGACTCGGTCGAGGTCGAGGGCAGGAACTTCTTCAATCCGTACGCCCCGGCTAATGGTGCTCCCCTCCTGTCTCCTACCGTGACGGGGAAGGGCGACGGCATCCTGCTCGTGCCGCAGGGTGAGTTCAGAGATTCTCTCATTGCGCTGGGCGAGAACCCTGACGACTACGACATCCGGTTCCCCCAGGGCTTCGACATTCCGATTGCTCCCTACGCCGCGATTCAGGGCGCGCTTGGCATTCCGCTCGGGACGGAGCTGGTCCTGCGCTTCATCCCCAGTTTCACGCCGAGCGATGACGTGGGCTCGATAAGCATGATCGGCGGCGCGATCAAGCACTCGCTGGACCAGTGGTTCTCCGACGACCCGCCCCTGCATGTGGCCGTGGCGTTCGGGTTCCAGCACTTCAAGGTCGGCGACTACCTCGATGCGAACTCGACACAGTTCTCCCTGATCGCAAGCAAGAAGCTGTCAGTGATCACCCTGTACGGGGCGGGGACGCTCGAGAGCGCGAACCTGGACATCTCATATGAATTCGAGCCAGACATCATCGCCGACATCCCGATCGAGCTCCAGAAGATCGAGTTCACCCAGGAAACGCCTAACGAGGCGACGCTCAAGCTGGGTGCAACGCTTGCTTTCGGACCGGTCGGACTGAACGCGGAGTATACGGTGGCTTCGCGTGACGTATTCACTGCCGCGCTTATCTTCGGCACGTTCTGATCGCGGGGTGAAGACGGGCCGTCTGCAGCAGGGGCCGGACCGCTGGTCGCCCCGCCCCTCAGGTTTGTAACTTGTCAGGGCTCCCTGGCAGGGTTCTTCAGCAACCTGTTAATCCTTCGCGTTGGATTCCGCCCATTGGTTGGAGGCCACGATGAGAGCCATGGTCCTCGATCGGATCGCTCCGGTGGTCGAGAGGCCCCTGCGCCTGCTCGAGCTTCCCGATCCCGAGCCGGGTCCCGGAGAGATTCGTGTTCGGGTGCGCACCTGTGGTGTGTGCCGCACGGACCTGCACGTCATAGAGGGTGACCTGCCCGAGCACACCCTGCCCATCATTCCCGGGCACCAGGTGGTGGGCGAGGTGGACTCGCTCGGCCCCGGCGCGCGCGCGTTCGCTCCAGGGGATCGCGTCGGGATCGCATGGTTGCGAGGCACGTGCGGTGATTGCGTGTACTGCCGCCGCGGAAATGAGAACCTGTGCCCGGATTCCCGCTACACGGGATACCACGAGCACGGAGGCTACGCCGAACTGGCTGTCGTACGGGAGGATTTTGCATACCCGATCCCGGACGGCTTCGACGTTCTGCAGGCAGCGCCGTTGCTGTGTGCCGGCATCATCGGATACCGAGCCCTCCAGCGGGCAGATGTTCCAGCGGGGGGAAGGCTGGCTCTGTACGGATTCGGCTCATCCGCGAGCGTGGTGATCCAGATCGCGCTGCACCGCGGCCACGAAGTTCACGTCGTGACCCGAGGCGAGAGCCACCGCCGGCTGGCTCGGGACATGGGCGCGCAGTGGGTTGGCGGACCCGGGGAGTCGCCGCCCGTCGAGATGGACAGCGCGATCATCTTTGCTCCCGCGGGAGAGATCGTGCCCGATGCGCTCGCGTCACTCGGCAAGGGCGGTACCGTCGCCATGGCCGGCATCTACATGACGCCCGTGCCGGAGTTGGATTACGAGGCACACCTGTTCCACGAGAAGAACCTGAGGAGCGTGGAATCCAATACGCGTGAGGACGGGAGGGGGTTGTTGAGGGAGGCCGCGGAGGTGCCCGTGCGCGCCCGGGTCACTCCGTTCCCACTCGAGGAAGCGAACGAGGCACTGGTCCACCTGAAGAACGACGAGATCGACGGAAGCGCCGTTCTGGTCGTGGGCTGAATGCGCAGTCCAGCGCAGGATGTCGGCTACCGGGGCGGACGCGACTGACGCACCGCCCGGGGCTTAATATCGGCCTGCTGCTGGCCGATGCACGAACCGTGTGGCGCCCGGAAATTGACGAGAGGTTGATTCCGGGCGTCAGAGTTGTATCATTAGGGCCTCGATCGTTGCATCGACCGTGAGGTGGTCGTGATCGAGCCGACCCGCGGCTCCGCCGGGGATCTCCCTCAGGACCGTCGGGTTTCAGCGTGTAGCCCCATGCTGCTTCTGTTTCGATCCTCATGATCGCGGCGGCGGACGGTGTGGCTGTTTTGTATCCTTTGACCTGCCGGCTTCCGTGCAGGTCGATCAGCAAAGAACGGAATTGAAGTGACGAACGAAGCAACCCTCGGGGTGCTGGAAGTCCTCGGCGGAAAGTCGGGATTCATCCGGCGGAAGCACGCGAGCTATACGCCAAGCGACGACGACATCTACGTCGGCCAGCGACTGATTCACAAGCACAAGCTGCGCTCGGGCGACGAGATCACCGGCGAGGTCGGCAAGCCGCCGGGCAACGGAAAGAGTCCGCCGCTGAAGAGCGTGTACACCGTCAACGCCGTCCCAGTCGAGGAGTTGGGTCATCGCCGGGACTTCAAGCGCCTCTCCGCGCAGCATCCGAGGGAACAGCTCAAGCTCGAATGCGGCCTTGAGCGGCTGGGCTCTCCCGATCCGACGAACCGGATCATCGACCTGTTCTGCCCGCTCGGGAAGGGACAGCGTGCGATGATCGTGTCGCCTTCCAAGGCGGGGAAAACGATGGTCCTGCAGGCGATCGCCGAGGGCATCGTGAAGAACTATCCTGAATCCTCGGTCTTGATCCTCCTGGTAGACGAGCGTCCGGAGGAAGTGACCGAAATGGAGGCGTGCGGCTACGGCGAAGTGGTCGCCTCCAGTTTCGACTACCCGGCCGAGCGCCACGTACAGGTCGCCAGGATCACGCTCGAGCGTGCCCGCCGGCGGGCGGAGATGGGGCAGGACGTCGTGATCATCCTCGACTCCATCACCCGTCTGGCGCGTGCCTACAACACGGTCGAAGAAGGTTCCGGGCGCACTCTGTCCGGGGGCCTGGATGCAAACTCGCTCGAGAAACCGAAGCGTTTCCTCGGGAGCGCCCGCTACATCGATCCGGCCGAAGGTGGTGGATCGCTTACGATCATCGCCACGGCCCTGGTGGATACGGGCTCCCGCATGGACCAGGTGATCTTCGAGGAGTTCAAGGGCACGGGGAACAGCGAGCTGGTACTGAGCCGCGAACTGGCGGACCGGCGTATCTATCCGGCGATCGACTTGAATGCGAGCGCGACCCGACGCGAAGAGTTTCTGCTCTCGGACGCGGCACTCACGGCCTCGCACGCCATGCGGCGCGAGCTTAGCGGACTATCCGAAGTGGATGCCATGAGCGAGGTGCTCGGGCTCATGCGACGTACCTCCAATAACGCCGCGCTACTCGACAAGATCGCGGCACGCATCTAGCATACCCACCTTCCGAATCCGATGACCCGGTGAGGAGGCCACTGCCTTCCGCCGGGTGGTGCGTGGAGCGATAGGGTCGACGCCGAGTCCCTCCCGCCGTGCAACCGAATCACTGTGACGGGTGAATGAACGAAACGCGTGACACGCGGCTTCCAGTGCGGATCGCGGGCCTCGAGGGCCTCGCGAACAACCTGTGGTGGACGTGGCACCAGGAGGCGCGGACTGTATTTCGGCGCCTGGATCCCACGCTGTGGGCACTGTCCGGCAAGAACGCGGTCGAAGTGTTGCGACGCGTCGACGCGGATCGGCTCGAGGAGGCGGCGCGGGATCCCGTCTTCCTCCGTGAGTACGATGCCGTGATCGCGGAGCTCAACGCGGTGCTCGAGGAACGGCGCAGCTGGTTTCGCGACACCTACGGCGATCT
>JAUVTH010000075.1 GCA_030601615.1 Gemmatimonadota bacterium | reverse complement strand
GGGAACATCCTCGCCTCGCTCGACAACTTCCTCGCCGAGACGGTCGAAGGCGCGCGCATCGAGTTCGATCCGCACTCCCCGACGCCGGGCAAGGCCGTGGACAGGGTGCTCGGCATGGCAAGCGCCTATTCCGGGTGCCAGCAGTGCCACGGGGCCAAGGTGGCGATCGAGGCCTCGGACGGAGGTCTGATCACGGTGGACGACCTGGCCCCGGACGCCGACGGCCGCCCCACCAACCTCGACGCGGTGGGTCGGATCTCGCGTGACGAGAACGGCAAGCCACTGATATACGCTGAGACCTGGCCGAACACGGGGATCGGACGCCTGAACCTGGACGGCTCGCGTGGCTCGTGTACCGCCTGCCACAGCCGGCACGACTTCTCGCCGCGCCGGGCGCGCCAACCCGAGAACTGCGGCAAGTGCCACCTCGGACCGGACCACCCGCAGAAGGAAATCTACGAGGAATCGAAGCACGGCATCGCGTTCCGCGACCTCAAGGACGAAATGAACCTGGACGCCGAGGAGTGGATTCTCGGCAAGGACTACGCGGCCGCGCCGACCTGCGCGACGTGCCACATGTCCGGGAACATCCGGAACGGCGGGCGGATCACTCACGATCCGGGTGAGCGGATCTCGTGGACCAACCGTCCCCCGGTAAGCCGCGTGATGGATACGGACATCAACCACGCGATCGTCACCGAGACGGATCCCGAGACACGGCGCGACCTCATCCACGACACGGCCGAGCAGAAGCGTGACCGGATGAAGGAGGTCTGCTCGAACTGCCACACGGACAGCTACGTCAACTCGTTCTACACGCAGTACGACAACCTCGTGATCCTGTACAACGAGAAGTTCGCCAAGCCCGGGCTCGCGATCATGGGAGCCCTGGCATCCAACGGGCTGCGTACGCCGACGAACTTCGACGAGGAGATCGAGTGGACGTGGTTCTATCTGTGGCACCACGAAGGACGTCGTGCCCGCCACGGAGCCTCGATGATGGCACCGGATTACACGCACTGGCATGGCATGTACGAGGTCGCCGAGCGCTTCTACATGGAGCTCATCCCGCAGGCGCGCGAGATCATCGAGCATGCGCGTGCAACGGGCATGTCCTCGCAGGCCGCGTTCGTCGAGCGGGTGGTGGAGGAGATCCTCGCCCGGCCGGAGCACGTGTGGTTCGAGGAGGGCGCCGAAGAGGCGGCCGCCCGGATCCGCGAGGAGATGGACCGCCGGTACGGCGGCACTGAGAGAAACTGAGAGGGACGATTCGTCATGAGACGCAGAAACTTCCTCAAGACCCTGGGCGCTTCTACGGCCGGCCTGGCCGCGTTCTCGTGCGCTGACCAGGAGACGGCGTCCCGCCTGGCGGCCAACGTGGATGGGATCAACGAGGCCGACCTCACGTGGAGCAAGGCGCCGTGCAGGTATTGTGGAACGGGCTGCGGCGTCGAAGTGGGCGTGCGCGATGGCAAAGTGGTTACCGTGCGCGGCGACGTGAAGAGCCCGGTGAACCGCGGCCTGATGTGCGTGAAGGGCTACCACCTGCCCGGGATGCTGTACGGCGAGGATCGCCTGAAGTACCCGATGCTCCGCGACGGTGACGGGTGGAAGCGCATCTCGTGGGACGAGGCGCTGGACCTGATCGCGTCGAAGTACCAGGAGGCGCTCGACGAGTCAGGCCCCGACTCGATAGCGATCTACGGATCGGGTCAGTGGACGGTTTTCGACGGGTACGCGGCGTCGAAGTGGTTCCGCGCCGGCCTTCGGTCGAACAACGTCGAGCCGAACGCCCGCCTGTGCATGGCCTCCGCCGTGACCGGTTTCATGACGCAGTTCCAGAGTGACGAGCCCATGGGCTGCTACGAGGACTTCGAGGTCGGCGACGACTTCATCCTCTGGGGCAACAACATGGCCGAGATGCACCCCGTGCTGTTCTCCCGCATCCTCGCGAACAAACGTGAGAACCCGGGCGTCCGGATCGTGGACATCGCCACCCGCCGTACGCCGACCACCGACTACGCGGACATGTACGTGGAGTTCACACCGGGCAGCGATCTCGCGCTGGCGAACGGCATCCTCCACCTGCTCGTGCGGGATGGGAAGATCAGCCAGGCCTTCCTGGATGAGAATGTCGTCTTCAAGCGCGGCATCGAGGATCTCGACCGTATCGGCTACGGCTGCTGGGGCGAGGATGGGATGGGACTGGATCCGTCGGACGGTCCGGCCGAGCGCTATGGATTCAAGGACCAGGCTCGCGATGCTTCCCTGGCCGAGCTCGAGGAGTTCCTGGCAGACTACACCCCGGAGCTGGTGAGTGAGATTTCGGGAGTTCCGGTTGGGCAGATCCGCGCCCTGGCCGAAATGTACGGGGACCAGAGCCGCGGCACGGTGAGCACCTGGTGCATGGGCGTGAACCAGCACAGCCGCGGCACCTGGATGAACAACCTGATCACGGACCTCCACTTGATCACCGGCAAGATCAGCCGCCCGGGCGCCAACCCGTTCAGTCTCACGGGCCAGCCGTCCGCTTGCGGCACGGTCCGCGAGGTCGGCACGCTGACGCACCGCCTGCCGGCCGACATGGTGGTGATGAACCCGGAGCACCGGGCCAAAGCCGAGGAGATCTGGGGCGTGCCGGCCGGCACGATTCCACCGAAGCCCGCCTACCACACGATGGACATGTTCCGGGCGTTCATGCGTGGCGAGGTGAAGGTGCTGTGGACGCAGACGACGAACCCATGGGTCAGCGTCCCCAACCTGAACCGCATCCAGCGCGAGCCGGGCGACGGACGCTTTCTGATCGTGAGCGACATCTACCCGACGCCCACCACCGAAGTGGCGGACCTGGTGCTTCCCACCGCTGCATGGGTCGAGCGCGAGGGCATATTCGGCAACTCCGAGCGGCGGACGCAGCACTGGCACAAGGCCGTCGACCCGCCGGGCGAGTCCACCGAAGACGCGTGGCAGATCGTGGAAGTGGCCAAGCGCATGGGGATGGGACACTTGTTCCCGTGGGAAGGCGACTGGCACAAGCCGATGTACGAGGAATACCGGAGCTTCACGCTCGGTGTCGGCAAGGACGTCGCCTCGTACGAGCAACTCGAGCAGACGCGGGGCCTTCTGTGGCCGGTGGTGGATGGCGTCGAGACGCGCTACCGCTACGCTGCGGGCCACGACCCGTACGTCAAGAAGGCGCGCGGTGTCCACTTCTACAAAGCCAAGGGCTACGGAGAGAAGGCGGCGTTCTGGATCCGACCCTGGCAGGCGCCGGCGGAGATGCCGGACGAGGACTACCCGTTCTGGCTGTGCACCGGACGCGTGCTGGAGCACTGGCACACCGGCTCCATGACGCGCCGTGTGAAGCAGCTGCACCAGGCGGTGCCCGAGGGTTACGTCGAGATGAACCGGGCCGACGCCCAGCGACTCGGTGTCGGCACCGGGCAGATGGTCCGCGTCGCGAGCCGTCGCGGCGAGATCGAGCTGCCGGTCCAGGTGGACGGCCGCGGCAAGCCACCGCAGGGCCTGGTGTTCATCCCGTTCTTCGACGAGTCGAGACTGCCGAACCTCCTTACGCTGGACGCGATGGACAACATCTCCAAACAACCGGACTACAAGAAATGCGCGGTCCGCGTCGAGCGAGCCTGAGAGGAGGCGGAATGCGCACGTCGATCGTGACCGGACGAGCCGCGGTGTGTTTCGCGGCCCTGTTCGCCCTCGTGGCGGCCGGGTGTGCGGACACCGGCAAAGTCCCGGTCCCCGACCGGGAGGGCGCCGTGAAGTCATCGGCCAGCGTTCGCGCCGAGCGCCGGGCGTACGACGGCGCGCCGCCCACGATTCCGCACGACAACTTCGGCGCGGCCTGCTCGGCGTGCCACGACGAGCGGGGCCAGTTCGTAAGGGACGTGGGTTTCGCGCCGAATTCTCCGCATGACAACACGTCGATGGCGGGTGGGACCATCCGGTGCCGCCAGTGCCACGTGTTCCAGGCGACGGACGACCTGTTCGTGGCCTCGGAGTACGAAGGGCTCGCCCAGGACCTGGCGGCCGGCGATCGTGCCACCCTCGGCGCGCCGCCCCGCATCCCGCACCGTGTCCTGATGCGGGAGAACTGCGTGGCGTGCCACGACGGACCGGGCGCGCGGGAAGAGGCTCGCACGACGCACCCCGAGCGCTTGCGGTGCCGCCAGTGCCACGTCCCGATCACCGACAGCGAGGTGTTCGATAGCTCGCTCGGGGCAGGACTCACGGACTCCGAGTAGACCATCGAGGGCCAGCCGGTCCGGACATCGTCCGATGCCGCGCGTCCGGTCAGGGCCCGGAAGAGAACCGAACGAATGAGCTCGCTCGCCGATGTCATCGAACTGGGACCGGAGGAGGAAGCCCGCCGCCTGTGGGACGGAGCCGTCGAGGCACGCACCCGTGCTGCCGACGACCTCGTCGCGCTGTGCGAGTCGCTCGACCTCGGGCTGCGCGCCGCCGAGATTCTCACGGTCCATCTGCTGAATCCGATCCGCGACCGGTTTCCAGCCACGATCGCCCTGCAGCTCGAGCTGCCTGACCCGGAGATCGATGTGCACCGGGACGGCATCCAGGTGCCCAAGGCCCTCCAATTCAACGAGGTGATCGACCTGCTGAGTGATACCGAGCTCGAGTGCGTGAGCCCGGGGATGCACAGGGGGTGGGAGGACCGACGATTCGCCTGCCGGCGCTCGCGGGTCACGGCGCAGGAGGCGACCGGTGTGACCCTCACTGCGGAAGAGCAGGAGCGTCTGCTGACACTGGCAGCCTACCGTAACCGTCTGTTCCGCACGCCGCCGCCAGTGCTGGTCAAACCGGGGGACATTCTCACGGCGTTCGAAGCGCTGGACCGGCTGGTCTCCGGTCTCGAGGCGTCCGCCTCGGGTTGAAGAAGGTCAAGGTAGAGGTCCGGGACGAGCGGGGTGTGCGCCCGCTGGAGGACTTCGTCTCGGACATCCGGTTTGCCGCCCGCTCGCTTCGGAAAGCGCCCGGCTTCACGACAGCTGTGATTCTCACCCTCGCCCTCGGGATCGGCGCCAACACGGCCATCTTCAGCGTCCTGAACGGCGTGGTCCTGAGACCGCTGGACTTCCCGAATTCGGACCGCCTCGTGCGGGTGTGCGAGGAGCACGAGACCGTGGCCGGGTTCTGCACCACTTCCTTCGTCAACGTGCGCGACTTCAACGCGCGCAGCCAAGCCTTCGAGCGGCTGGGTGCGGGACGTGGATGGCCGTTCATCCTGCGCGGCACAGAGGGAGCGGAGAGCGTTCGCGGGGGACTCGCCGACGCCGAGCTGTTCCACGTGTTCGGCGTGTTGCCGGTTCTCGGTCGCGGGTTCGTGGAGACGGACCTCGGCCCCGATGCGGATCCGGTGGTGCTCCTGTCGCACACGACGTGGCGGACTCGATTCGGTGGAGACCCTGATCTCGTGGGCAGCGGGATCACGATCGACGACCAGCGAGCGACGGTGGTCGGCGTGCTGCCACCTGACTCTGACCTGCCGGGCCTGGAGGGAATTGAGATCTGGCGGCCGATCCCATTCGACTACACGGATACCTCCAACCGCGAGTGGCGCGGCTTCAGGGCAGTCGGCCGGCTGCGTCCCGCCGTGTCAGTGGAGGACGGCGTGGCCGACCTGCGAGTCGTGGCGGCGGCCCTGGCCGACGAGTACCCGGACACGAACGCCGGATGGGGCCTGCGTGGAATCTCGCTCCACGAGGCCGTGGTCGGCGGGTCGCGCCGTGCCCTCAACGTGTTCATGGGGGCCGTGGGATTCGTGCTCCTCATCGGGTGCGCCAACGTAGCCAACCTGCTGATGGCCCGGTCGGCCAGGCGCGAGAGGGAGTTCGCGGTGCGGAGCTCGCTCGGGGCCGGCCGCGGTCGCCTCGCCCGAATGCTGCTGGCGGAAGGCCTGCTGCTGGCTGTCGCCGGCGCTTCGCTCGGGCTCCTGCTGGCCGTCTGGGGAGTGCGAACGTTCGTCGCCTTGGCCCCCGCGGGTATTCCCCGGGTCGACGCGGTCGCGGTCGACGGTTCGGCCATCCTGTTCACCGCAGCGGTCGCCGCGTTCGCCACGATCGTGTTCGGGGTCATTCCGGCGGCGCGCGCGTCGCGTCCCGACCTCGTCAGCTCCCTGCGCACGGGTCCCGAGAGAGGCGGCAGAATGCGCCTCGGAGCCCGGGGGGCGCTGGTAACGGCAGAGGTCGCGTTGGGCCTCGTTCTCCTGGTCGGAGCCGGTCTCCTCGCACGCGCCTTCGCCGAAGTCGCCGCCTGGGACCCGGGCTTCGAGCAGGATCGTCTGGTCACGTTCTGGGCCCTCGCGTCTGACGGAAAGTACGAGACCGGCCATGAAGTCGTGGCCTCGTTCGAACAGATCGCGGCGGAGCTCGAGGCCCTGCCGTCGGTCGTCTCGGTCGGCACGGTTTCCGCCGGGCCGTTGTTCGGGGGCCGAGAGACGATCTCCTTCCAGGTGGATGGATCGGAATTGGACGGCGCGGACCCTGCACCGGTCGCCCGGTGGTACGATATGGATCCGGGGTACTTCCGGGCGATGGGAATCCCCCTTCTCCAGGGTCGATACTTCGACGCGGCGGACGACTCGGCGGGAGCTCCAGTCGCGATCGTGAATCGTACGCTCGCGAGCCGGTTCTTCACCGAGGGGCACGTCGTCGGAGGTCGGATCCAGCTCGAGGGGCGCGGACCGGTCAACATCGTCGGAGTGGTGGCCGACGTCCGGCCGTTCCGACCGGACGCCACGAACGAGCCGGAGATCTACTGGCCGATCGCGCAGCGCACTCGCTTCGCGAGCTTCTTCGTCCTGCGCACATCCGGAGACCCGTCGTCCGTGGAGCGGTCGGTTCGGACTCGCGTGGCAGCCTCCGCTCCCGACGTAAGCGTCTCGGGATTTCGCACGATGGAAGAGCTCGTGGGCAGAGGACTCGTATCGCCGCGTTTCAATC
>JAUVTH010000276.1 GCA_030601615.1 Gemmatimonadota bacterium | reverse complement strand
GCCTCGGCTGCCGCGCGGGCCCGCCGGTAGATCTCGTCCAGCTCCTCCCTGTCCGCCTGAGAGAAACCGTTCGTGGCACCGTCGGAGACGACGGTCTCCTCCGGCTCATCCTCGTCGACCGAAGCCGGGACCTCGTCGGGTGCCTCCGAGGCATCCGTCGATTCCTCGGGCACGGGCACGGGCACGGGCACGGGCACGGGCTCCGGCACGGGGGCATCCGGGGCCGAGGACTCGAGGTCGAGCTGTGGATCCTCCGAAGCCCCGGTGTCGGGGGTCGACGCGTCTTCCCGCGGCGGCATGGGACGGTTGGCCCGCCCTGCCGGTCGTCCCCGGCCCCTACGTTTAGCCATCACCGCCCCCCGTGGCTACCGACTCTCTTACCCACTGCAGGTAGGCCGGCGAGCCTTCAATGACCTCCAGCGCAACGAATTCCGGCACCTCGTAGGGATGCAGCTCGGCCACTCGCAGGCGCGCGGCCTGGACCCGATCCTCCGTCGTCTTGATCACCGCGAGCGCCTCCGAGTCGGTTCGGATCTCGCCTTCCCACCGATACACCGACGTGACTCCGGGGATGACATTCACGCAGGCAGCCAACCTCTCTTCCACCAGCACGCGACCGATGGACTCGAGCGTCGCGGACTCGGGTCCCGTGACCAGGACTACCCTCACGCCGCGCTCAAGCACGGGGCTCTCCGTCGGCCTCGGCCAGCCGGTAGATCTCCTCGATACGATCTGCGTACTGTTGTTCGATCACGCGCCGTTTCACCTTGAGGGTGGGAGTGAGCTCGCCTCCCTCCACGGTGAACGGGCGCCCGACGAGCAGAACCCGCTTGGGACGTTCGTGGCGGGCGCATGAGACCACGCGCCCGAAGACCTCGTCATCCATCAGCTTCTGCAGCTTCGGATGATCGGCGAGCGGCTCCATATCGTCTACGGTGATGGGCCGACCCGGAAATGCCACCTTGTAGGCCTGGAAGCTCGGCACCACCAGCGCGAGGGGAAACTTGCGGCGATCCCCCAGGAGCACGGTCTGATCGACGAACGGCGAGCGGGCGATCAGCTCCTCGATGGGTTGGGGCGCTATGTTCTTGCCCGCCGCGGTCACGAGCAGGTTTTTCTTCCGATCGGTGATCCGGAGATAGCCGTCAACGTCGAGCTCGCCTATGTCGCCGGTCCGGAACCAGCCGTCTTCGCTCAGCACCTCACGAGTCTCTGCCGGACGACCGAAGTAGCCCTGCATCACCTGTGGGCCCCGTATCAGGATTTCGCCGTCGGCGGCGATCCTGATCTCGGTTCCCGCGACGGGCGGGCCGACGGTGCCGAACCGGGGGTCCTGTGGAGAATTCACGTTGGTTACCGGCGAGGTCTCCGTGAGCCCGTACCCTTCGAGCACAACCAGCCCACCGGAGTAGAAGAACCGGGCGATCTCCGCCGACAGGGGCGCCGCTCCGCTGAGGAAGAAACGCACCCGGCCGCCGGTCCGCTCGTGCAGCTTCTGGAAGACGAGACGGTGGGCCACGCCGTAGGCTCCATCCAGTAGTCGTCCCACCGGCTTCCCGGCGAGTCTGCGGGCGGCCCGCCGGTCGCCGACCCACTTCGCGACCCGGAATACGGCCTGTTTCGCGGCCCCACCTTCCCTGACAGCTTCCAGCACCGCGTCGTAGAACTTCTCGTACAGACGCGGCACGCCGATCACGAACGTGGGATGAGTCTCGACCATGTCCCGTGCCACGGTCGTTACGGACTCGGCGTAGCAGATCTCGGCCCCGGAGTACCACATCAGATAGTGTCCCGCCAGACGCTCGAACGCGTGAGACAGAGGCAGCCAGCTGAGGGCCGTGTCGCTCTCCGTGATCGGCAGCACCATCGACGCCGCGATCGTGTTGGTGAACAGGTTGTAGTGGCTGAGAATCACGCCTTTCGGATCGGCCGTGGTTCCCGACGTGTAGATCACCGTGGCCGTGTCCTCCGGCGCCACTGTCTGCGCCGCCTCCAGCCAGTCGTCTCGCGGAACGGCCCCAGCCCGGCCAGAGCGTTCGAGCTGCGCGAGAGAGCGCACGCGCAGCCCCGCGTGTTCCGTTCCATGGTCGTCTGCGGGAGGGTCGAACACGAAGACCCTGCTCAGATTCTCCAGGCGATCGTGCACCTGAAGGACCTTCGCCAGCTGGTCGCCATCCTCCACGAAGATCGCCCGCACACCGGCGTCCCTGAGGATATAGAGAACCTGGTCGGCGGGCAGCGTCTGGTACACGGTCACGACCACCAGACCTGACATGATGCAGGCCCAGTCCGCCAGGGCCCACTCCATCCGGGTATGTGACAGGATGGCAACGTGATCGCCCGGCTCGAGGCCTGCCTGACGCAGTGCGACCGAAATGCGCTGGACGCGGTCGGCTACTTCCCCGGCCGTCCACGACCGCCATTGGCCGTCCGGCTGGCGCACCGTGAGGGCCTTGCGATCGGGATTCCGACGCACGCCCTGGAGGAAGACGTCCACCAGGGTGCCGGGGCCAAACTCGAATGGCTCTCCAGCTTCTCGAACCGGCAGGGACGTGCTATCCGGCATCGGGCGCGGGACTCTGCGAGGGCTGCTCGGCCTCCGCATCCTTCTGCCGGAGTCCATCAAGGGTTTCGCGAGCATGGCTGGCGTGCTTCTCGGACCCCGGGATGTCGGCCCCGGACCTCAGAAAGGCGTCGAGATGAACGGCGGCTTCCGTCTCACGACCACGGTTCAGGTAGAGGAAGGCAATTCCGTAATGCGCGCCGGCGCTGTCCGGGTCTTTCTCCAGCGCCCGCTGGTACATCTTGATCGCCTCGTCAGTCATGCCCATGCGCGTGTACACGATCGCCATCTGCTCGAGCGTGGCAACGTCGCCGGGATGCTCCCTGAGGGCCAGGCGAAGCGAA
>JAUVTH010000117.1 GCA_030601615.1 Gemmatimonadota bacterium | reverse complement strand
TGTTCCGTTCATGGACCGGAAGAGGGCGCCGGGAGAGGCGAGTCGACTGATGACCGTGATCGCACTGGCGATGATCGCCTACATCATCATCCTGACGGTGATGGGATACACAGCGGATCCGAATCTATAGGGACGGACCCGGCGCCGGTTGCACCGAATCAGATCGAGACGGACTGTCCCACAACGGTGGACCGTGCGGTTCAATGTGTCCCACCGTGCCGGGCGATCGCTCCTTCCTCCATCAGGCTTCTGAACAGGCCCCGCGTCCGCGACCCCCCTGAGTTCTTCAGCATTCTGGAGGCCATTTGCCGCGATCAGTTACGGAAATCAACCGTGGCATCGATGTTGCGCGGGCACAGGGCGAACCCCTGAGGCGGGGATCCTTCTCCAACAGACAACGAGCGCGCCATGCCCCAACAGGTTACGCGCCTTGGCATCGCCTTCGCCGTCCTGGCCATCGTTTTCGTGGCAGTGCGGCAAACGCTGGTGCCGGACACGTTCGGCGACGCGGGTCACTACCGTGCCGCGGCCGTCGACTCGATCGAGGCCCAACCCCTCAAGTACGCCGGCCACGAGGCGTGCACCATGTGCCACCGGCCGATCGCCGATAAGCGGAGCGCTTCGAACCACTCCGGCGTGTCGTGCGAGGTGTGCCACGGACCGGCTGCGGAGCACGTGGCCGCGCCGGGGAATGTCCGGCCACGCGCGCCGCGTGAGAGAGGCTTCTGCCCACTCTGTCACGGCTACAACGCCTCCCGGCCGTCCGGTTTCCCGCAGATCGACCCTGTGGCCCACAACCCGACGGTCCCGTGCATGACGTGTCACGACCCGCATGCCCCGGAGCCACCGGTGATCCCGGGCGAGTGCCGGGCGTGCCATGGCCAGATCGCGAGCACCAAGGCTGTGTCACACCATGCCGTGCTGCCGTGCTTGACGTGCCACGATGCGCCGGAAGAGCACAAGGCCACGCCACGCGCTGTTCGGCCGGGCAAGCCCTCGTCGCGTGACTTCTGTGGCGGTTGTCACGCCGAGGGCGCGGACAGCCCTCCTCACATCCCCGGGGTAGATATGGCGACGCACGGCGAAGATTATCTGTGCTGGCAATGCCACTACCCGCACCATCCGGAGGCGGAATGAAGTCGGACTCGACAGCCGGTCCGAATCGGGAGTCTCCGGCGACCCGCGAAGCGGTGGACCGCAGGGACTTCCTGTGGGAGGCGCTCAAGGCCAGCCTCGGCGTGCCGATTGCCCTCTGCATCGTCCGCGTTCCCGAGCTGCATGGCATGCAGGAGGAGGGAGACGCAGACGTCGAGCGCATCTACGGTATGGGAATCGACATCCGGAAGTGCATCGGGTGCGGCCGCTGCGCGCAGGCCTGCAAGAGCGAGAACGACGTACCCGACGAGCCGTACTTCTTCAACACGTGGGTCGAGCGGTACGTGATCCGCACCGATGGCGAGATCCTGGTTGACAGCCCGAACGGGGGCATCGACGGCTTCCCGCCCATCGAAGAGGAGGGCAGCACCCTTCGCACGTTCTTCGTTCCCAAGCTGTGCAACCACTGCGAGGAAGCGCCGTGCGTACAGGTCTGCCCGGTCGGAGCCACCTTCACCACGGATGACGGCGCGGTCCTCGTCGACGAGGAATACTGCATCGGTTGCGGGTACTGCGTGCAGGCATGCCCGTATGGGGCGCGCTGGTTCGACCCGGTGAAGCACGTGGCTCGTAAGTGCACGTTCTGCTACCACCGGCTCGCCAGGGGAAAGGTGCCCGCCTGCGTAGAGGTGTGCCCCACGTCCGCCCGGCTGTTCGGCGAGGTGGGGCACCGGGCAAACCCCCTCGCGCGCTTCCTGCGCTTCAACGAGATCCAGGTGCTGAAGCCGCACCTGAACACCAAGCCGAAGGTGTTCTATGCGAACCTGGACGGAGAGGTGAGGTAGACGATGCAGGGATACATCTACCCGAACGAGTTCGAGCTCAGGTGGGGTCTCCTCATCGTCTTGTACCCGTATCTCACGGGCCTGGTGGCGGGGGCTTTCATCCTCGCCTCGCTGGCGCGCGTGTTCAACGTGAAAGAGGTGGAGCCCACGTATCGGCTGGCCCTGCTCACGGCGCTGGCATTCCTGATCGTGGCCCCCCTGCCGCTCGTGGCGCACCTGGGCCACCCCGAGCGCTCCTACGAGATCTTCCTCACTCCGAATCGCAAGTCGGCCATGGCAATGTTCGGCTTTGTCTACGCCTGGTATCTGATGGTGGTGCTGCTGCTGGAGATCTGGTTTGACTACCGAAGGGACCTCGTGTTGACGGCGCGGGAAGCGACGGGACCCCGGAAGTGGTTCTACTACACGCTGACGCTCGGTGCGACCGATCTATCGGACAGGGCCCTGCAATTCGACGACAGGGTGGGCCGGTGGATCACCATCATCGGCATCCCGTCGGCCTTCCTGCTGCACGGATACGTGGGCTTCATCTTCGGATCCGTGAAGGCGAATCCGTGGTGGAGCAGCGTGCTGATGCCGGTCGTGTTCCTGTTCTCGGCCATCGTGTCGGGAATCGCGCTCGTGATGATCATCTACCTCGTGGCCACTCTATTCCGGAGCAAGAAGGTGGACATGGGGTGCGCGGACAAGCTCGCGTCCTTTCTGTTCTACGCGATAGTCGTGGACTTCTCCCTCGAGATGCTCGACTTCATCCACCGTCTGTACGAAGCCGAGGAGTCGATCGAGATCCTGTCGCAACTGATCGAGGGGCGACTGTTCGTAAGCCTGATCGTGCTGCAGATAGTGCTGGGGACACTCGTGCCCCTGATCTCACTGGGCGTGGTGTCTCCGGCCCTCAGCAAGCGGAGCATCGCCAG
Source organism: Gemmatimonadota bacterium (assembly GCA_030601615.1). Lineage (GTDB taxonomy): Bacteria > Gemmatimonadota > Gemmatimonadetes > Palauibacterales > Palauibacteraceae > Benthicola. Next base: position 2,469 of record JAUVTH010000117.1, on the reverse strand, counting down.
GATCCCGGCGGAGGTCAGGCGGCTCATATATCTCGGCTGCGCCATCCTGGTGCAGATCGGTATCTTCAGCATTCGCTGGAACGTCGTGATCGGAGGACAGCTGTTCTCGAAAAGCCTGCGGGGCCTGACCGCCTACAAGGCGGAGTTGCTGGGGCTGGAGGGACTGCTTGTGGCCGGGGTTCTGCTTGTCCTCCCGTTCCTCGTCCTGGGCGTGCTGGTGAAGATCCTGCCTCCGTGGCCCGATACCGAGCTCCCGGCGTCGCCCGAGGCGTGAGGACTCTCGCGGCTGACTGATCGCCTCCCGACGCCGGTAGGGAGGCTGCCTCGGAGCCCTGGAAGCCTAGCGCCCGAGCCAGGCGGTGTCTGAGATGTCCCCAGCCTCAGTTTCGGGATCCAGCAGCGTCCGGTGCAGGAAGCCGGTCATCATCTCATACAGGTTCACCGAAAGCGTACGACCCCGAACGCCGTGTCTCTGTCCCGGATACAGGCGCATGTCGAATTGCTTCCCGGCCGCCTCGAGCGCGTAGATCATCTTCAAAGTGTTCTGCGGGTGGACGTTGTCGTCCGCCAATCCGTGAATGATCAGTAGGTCCCCCTCGAGGCCTTCGGCGTGCGAGAGCGGTGCCCCAAGCGAATAGCCCTCCTCGTTCTCCCGCGGCGTGCGCATGAACCGCTCCGTATAGATCGTGTCGTACAGCTCCCAGGACGTGACCGGGGCTCCCGCGATCGCAGCGGCCACCTGTTCGCCACCGACCAGCGACGTCATGAGCGCCATGTACCCGCCGTAGCTCCAGCCCCAGATCCCGATCCGCGAGGCATCCACGTAGGGCAGGTCGCCGAGCTGGCGGACAGCGGCCAGCTGGTCCGCCGTCTCGAGCTGTCCCAGTCGCATGTAGACCTGCTTCTTGAACTCGCGGCCGCGGGCGCCCGTTCCCCGGTTGTCGACGCTGGCGATGAGGATCCCATCCTGAACCAGCATCTGGTGCCACAAATAGCGGCTACCGCCCCAGGCGTCCCGCACGGTCTGCGACCCCGGGCCCCCATACACGTACAGCAGCATGGGATAGCTCCTGCCCGGATCGAACTCTCGCGGCTTGATGATCCACGCGTTGAGGGAGCTGCCATCGTCCGCCCGCACCGTGAAGAATTCGGGCTCCCTGAGATCCAGGGCCTCGATCTTCTGGACCAGGTCCGCGTTGTCCTCGATTACCCTCACCTCCGCACCGTCAGCCGCCCGGCGCAGAGTCGTGGTCGGCGGCGTGCCGCTCGACGAGTACGTATCGGTGAACAGGCCCAAATCCGGACTGAATCGAGCCGAGTGGGTACCCCTTCCTCCGGCGATCCGGATCATGTCGCCGCCGTCCAGCGGCGCCGAGTACACCGAGCGGGTCAGCGGACTCTCCGGCGCGGCCGTGAAGTAGATCCGACCCGTTTCCTCGTTCAGGCCGTGGAACGCCGTCACGTCCCAGTTGCCACGTGTGAGCTGGCGCAGCATGCGACCGGAGCGATCATACAGGTAGACGTGTGAAAAGCCGTCGCGATCGCTCGTCCACGTGAATCGTTGCCCGCCGTCGATCCAGTGCAGATCGTCGTCCGCATCCACCCAGGCTTCGTCCTGTTCAGAGAAAAGGAGTGTGGTCCGACCGGTTCTCGCATCTCCGAGCAGGAGGTCTATCTGGCTCTGGTGCCGGTTGAGCCTCTGGATCACGACTTCATTCGATGACGCAGCCCACTCCATCCGCGCGATGTAGATGTCCTCCTCGGTCCCGATGTCGAACCACGTCGTCTCGCCGCTGGTCAGCTCGATCGATCCCACCCTGACCCGGGAGTTGGCCTCGCCGGCCTTCGGATAGCGGATTCCGTGCAGCTCCGGATAGAGCGGCAGGGCATCGACCAGGAAGTACATCCGGACCGGACTCTGGTCGAGCTGCCAGTACGCGATTCGCGACCCATCCGGACTCCACCGGAAAGCGTCCCGCAGGTTCAGCTCCTCTTCATACACCCAGTCGGTCGTACCGTTGATGATCGTATCGCTGCCGTCGAACGTCAGGCGTCGCTCCTCGCCCGACGCAAGGTCGGTGACGTACAGGTCATGATCACGTACGAAAGCCACCTGGCGTGCATCGGGAGACAGCTTGGCAAACATCTGCCAGCCGTCTTCGTCGCTGACCGGGATCAGGCGGCGGGTCGGAAAGTCGAATACGTAGTAGCGACCCTGCGTACGGGCCCTCCACACCTGCTGGCTCTCCGTGAAAATCAGCAGGCGCCGCCCGTCGGCCGAGAACGTGTGTCCCTCGATCTGAAGCGGCTCGCTGGAGCCGGGGGGGATGAGCTCGGCGGCCGAGATCAGTTTCTCACGCGTTCCGGTCTCGGCCTCCACACGCCACAACTCTCCCCGATCGAGAGAATCGCTGTCGACGGTCGTCCAGTGGCGTCCGTCCGGCATCCAGCGTACCGAGACCGAACGAC
>JAUVTH010000168.1 GCA_030601615.1 Gemmatimonadota bacterium | reverse complement strand
GCCTACCTGGCCGAGATGGAGGAGAAGCTCGCGGCGCCCGACCTGACGATTCGCTCACGCCTCCTGGAATCGCCGACCGTATCCCGAGCGCTGGCCGAGACGACCGGGGCCGAGGCCGACAGCCTGCTCGTGGTCAGCGCGCACGGGATCTCCGGGGCCTCGCCATGGCCCTACGGATCGGTGGCGAGCCACCTGATCATGCACGGGACGCTACCGCTCCTGGTCCTGCAGGACCTTCCGCATGAGATGCCGCTCGGGTCGGAGTCGGAGTCGACCTGGTCCTCCGCCGAGTCCCCGGCGTCATGGAACGCCTGAGGCGACTGCCGAGGTCGGACGATTCCGTAGAGCGCGTCGCCCTCGATCTGGCCGAGCACCACTCGATCTCTCGTCAGCCGGGCCGCGGACGGTCCATTCGCCGCTCCCTCCAGCGGCTGGATCACGCGTTCGCCTCCGTCTACCGCACCCTGCAGGCGGATCCCGATGCTGCTGACGAGCATCCGCGGATCGCGGAGTGGCTGCTCGACAACGAGTACCTCATCCGGGAGGCCGTCCGCCTCGTGGCGACCTCACTTCCCCCAGACTACTACCGGCGCCTGCCTCGTCTCTCCGTAGCCTCGGAGCCCGACCTGCCGCGCGTGTTGGACCTGGCCCGCGTGGCTGTGCGGGAGTCCCGGCTGCAGGTGGATCCGGACCAGATGCAGCACTTCATCGCGCGCTATCAGGAGTCGCGGCCGCTCACGATCGGCGAGCTGTGGGCTGTCCCCGCGGCTCTTCGCCTCGCGGTGCTGGACGTGCTTGCCCGGACAGCGGGCGAGGTATTCGGACACGCGTGGACCGGGACCGCCCGTCCCATCGCTCCCGACGCATCGGCGCCTCACACGGCTCCCGCCGATGCCCTCACCGTCATCGCGGCGGGAATCGGCAGCCTTCGGACTCTGTCGGCTTACGACTGGCGCCGGTTCGTGGAGCGGGCGAGCCGTGTAGAGCACATCCTGAGAGGAGATCCGTCCCGTGTTTACTTGCGCATGGATTTCGAGACACGGGACCGCTACCGGCGTGCCGTCGAGGAACTGGCCCGCGGGTGCGAGAAAGAGGAGGAAACGGTCGCGCGCGAAGTTGTGCGGCGCGCCAGGTCCGTCCCGGCCGTGCGCAACGCGGCGGCGGGGCACGTCGGCTACTGGCTGGTCGGTGGGGGGCGGCCCGCCCTGGAGAAGAGCCTCCGCTACCGGCCGGCCGGCAGTGCCCGCCCGCGGCGCTTCGTCCTGCGGCACGCAGGGCTCGCATACGGGGGCTGCGGAGCCGCGCTCACCCTCCTCCTCCTGCTCCTCGTGGCCGGGGCGGCGATCCCGGCGGGCACGCCGGGCACCGCGGTCGTGGTCCTGCTGCTGTGCGGCCTTGTCCCCGCCTCGTCCGTCGCGCTCAGCGTGACCAACTGGCTGGCCACGGTCCTCGTCCCGCCGCGCGTGCTGGCCAAGCTCGACCCGTCGGACGGAGTTCCAGACGACGCCCGCACGGTTGTCGCGATTCCCGTACTGGTGAGCGACGAGCGGGAGGTCGACGCCCTGCTGACGAGCCTCGAGGTGCGGTACCAGGGAAACGCCGACCCCAACGTGTGGTGGGCACTGCTTACTGACTGGGCCGATGCCCCCGCCGAGCACACGCCGACGGACGAGGCGGTCCTGGAGCGGGCCGCGGATGGCGTGGCGCGACTCAACTCCACCTACGGGCAGGACGGCCACCTCCCGTTCCTCCTCCTGCACCGACCCCGGGAGTGGAATCCCGCCGAGGGTCGCTGGATGGGATGGGAGCGTAAGCGCGGCAAGCTGCACGAGCTGAACCAGCTGCTTCTCGGCACGGACGACACGCGCCTCCGGGCGGTGGAGGGCGACCTCCAGCAGCTCGCCGGGATCCGGTACGTGATCACGCTCGACGCCGACACGCACCTGCCGCCGGGCGCCGCGGCACGACTCGTCGCGACGCTGGCCCACCCGCTGAACCGGGCCCGGTTTGACGGCCGGGGCCGGGTGCGCGCGGGCTACACGGTGCTCCAGCCCGGGCTCGAGACAGCCACCGGCTGGGGGGAGGCGACGGCCTTCTCCCGCGTCATGGAGGCGGACACGGGTCTCGACCTCTACTCGCACGCCGTGTCTGACGTGTACCAGGACCTGTTCGGAGAGGGGAGCTATGCGGGGAAAGGGATCCTGGACGTCGCCGCGTTCGAGCGCTCCCTCTCGAACCGGGCACCGGACAACGCGCTTCTGAGCCACGACCTGTTCGAGGGAATCCACGGCCGGGCCGGACTCGTGTCGGACGTGCACCTGTTCGAGGAATCGCCGGGGGACGTGGTGGCGTACGCGCGGCGGCTGCACCGGTGGATCAGGGGAGATTGGCAGCTGCTTCCGTGGCTGTGGATCACGGTGCCGACGCGGGATGGCGGGCGCATCCAGAACGACCTCTCCCTCCTCGACCGGTGGAAGGTGCTCGACAATCTGCGCCGCAGCCTGCTGTCCCCCTCTCTGCTCGCTCTGTTGCTGGCCGGTTGGCTCCTCGGGCTGGGCTCGCCGTGGCTGTGGACGTCCGTCCCGCTTGTCGTGCTGGCGGTGCCCAGCTTCCTGGGCGCCGCTTCGACCACCCGCCGGGTATTCGGGCACCGTCGGGCCCGTCGCTGGGAGCCGTTCCGCGAGCGGGTCCACTTCCGGACCGTCAGTCCCATCGCGTTCGCGGGTGCCGGTCGGGCCCTCCTCACCCTCGTCTTCCTGCCCTACCTGGCCTTCGTGAGCCTGGACGCGATCGGCCGCACGCTGGTCCGCCTCGCGATCACCCGTCACGGACTGCTCGAGTGGACCACGGCCGCGCATGCCGCCCGGGCGGCTGGAGGGCAAGGCGCGTGGTCCGAAGCCTGGCGGGCGCTGGCCCCCGGTCCGCTCATCGCCGGTGCGACACTGGCGGCGGTTCTCGCGTGGAACTCTGCGGCGCTGGGCGCGGCGGCCGTACTCGCCGTGCCGTGGCTCGCATCGCCCGAGCTCGCCCGCTTGACCGGCCTTCCGCGCCGGCGGGACGCCGACCGGGAGCTCGCGGTTGAGGAGCGACAGCTGCTGCGCGACGTGGCGCTCCGCACGTGGATGTTCTTCGAGAGGCTGCTCACGTCGGACGACCACTGGTTGCCGCCCGACAACTACCAGGAGGGGAGAGCGGGGGCCGTGGCACGGCGCACGTCGCCCACGAACATCGGGATGACGCTCACCGCGATGATCTCCGCTTGGGATCTCGGATACATCGGGCCGCTCGAGCTCGATGCGCTCACACTCAACACGCTGGAATCGATGCGGCGCCTCGAGAGACATCGCGGGCACCTGCTCAACTGGTACGGAACCGAGGACTTGAGGCCTCTCGAGCCGCGTTACGTCTCGACTGTGGACAGCGGGAACCTGGCGGCCTCCCTGATCACGTTGCGGCACGGCCTGGCCGATGTCATCCGGGCTCCCGTGTTCCGCCCGGCCCTGATGGAGGGATTGGCCGATACGGTCCGCTCGGCGGAAGAGGTCCTCGCGTCACAGGGTGGACCTGAGCTGAGGCGCCGGGCGGCTTCTCTGAGGCGGAGCCTGGAGGAACTGCAGGTCGGCAGCGCCCGTGGCACGCGGGACCTGGCCGACTGCTACGACTTCCTGCGTGAGCTGGAAGAGCGGCGTCTCGCGGAGATCGATGAGCTCGTCGGGGCGCTGGCCGACGAGGCGGTGACCAGTGACCGCCTGGGGTCGCTGCGCGATCTGCGGGTGTGGACGCGCAAGCTGCACCAGCACGTCGGCCTTCTCAGCCGGCTGTGCCGCACACTCCATCCGTGGCTCGCGGTGCTCGCGGAGGCCCCGCCGGCGCTGCGAGAGGCGGTTCCCGGCACTCGGCGTGAGCGCGGGTGGTCTGAGCTGGCAGGCCGCCTGGCGGAGCCGGTCTCGCTGGAGACCCTGCCGCGGCTCGCCGAGTGGGCCCGCGGGCGGTCCCGGGATCTGCTTGCCGAAGCGGCGGCGGAGCTCGACGAGGAGAAGCGGGAGGCGGCCCGGCAGTGGGGCGAGCGTCTGGTGGGTGCGCTCCAGGAGGCGAGCGGCACGGCACGGCGGCTCGCCCGCAGCCTGGCAGGAGCGGCGCGCGAGGCGGAGCGCATGGCGGACGAGATGGACTTCGCCTTCCTGTTCGACGGCCGGCGGGGCCTGTTCCACATCGGGTTCAACGTGTCGGCCGGAGAGCTGGACCCCAACTACTACGACCTGCTGGCGTCCG
>JAUVTH010000278.1 GCA_030601615.1 Gemmatimonadota bacterium | reverse complement strand
TGGTCGATCAGGGATTCGGTCAGGCCGTCCGCTACGTACTCGAGCTCGCCGCCCGGACTGAGGTCCTCGAAGTACAGCACGGCGATGCTGGTCGATTCGATCCCGCTGGCTGCCGCTATTTCGGCAAGACGAGTCTCCTCGCGGTGATTTCGCACGACCAGCGCCACGGTGGCGAGCGCCAGGACCACCAGTACCGTTTGGATCACGATCTCGGATCGAGTGGCCTGCTGACGCCCCTTGGCGCCGTGGAACCACGCGATCGATAGGCTGCCCGGGACTCCAAACAGGTAGAGGACGAGGGCGACGCGGTACGAGATTTCCGGCAGGAGCCCGTTGGAGATGAGCTGGTCGACTCCCTCCAGGGCCACGAAACCGGAAACCATGTAGGCGCCCATCAACGGCAACAGCCGCCGTTCCTTGATCTCCTCGAACAGGCTCATGCCGCCAAGTTGGACAGGCCACCCGATCCGGGCAAGGAGAGAAGGCCGTCACACGGAGCCCTACATCGGCAGCCAGTAGCTCAGCTTGATCGCGAGGATGTTCTGCCCCGCCGCGCCCAGCGAGCTGAACATGTCACTGACGTTCACCGGGTCCCCGACGTTCGCGAAATCGGACAGGTTGCGCTGCCACACCACGAACAGGGTGCTGCCCGGGCGGAGCTCCCACCGCATCACGAGGTTGGAGCGAAACGAGATCGTGCTGAAGTCGAAGTCATTGAGCTGGAACGTCTCACCGCCGTCCGTGACCTCGTAGAAGCGGGATGAGTTTCCATCCTCGTCCACTTCAACGATCTCTTCGATCGTGGTGCCGTCGGTGCCGTACTCGCGCAGGTCGAAGCTCCGCGCTTCGGGGAGCTCGCCGAAGTCGGTGAACCTGCCGCTCGAGGCGAACGGCTCGGCGTAGAACTCGAGGTTCAGGTCGGGTGTGAACGAGTAGTTGGCCCGGAACTGCATGGAGACCGTCTTCCGGTCCACCGTCGCGAAGACGTACCGCTGTCCGTACGTGCGGTCGCTCTCCCGGTCCAGCGTCGTGTAGTACTGGCGACGGTCGGTCATCCAGGAGACGCCCGGGGCGACGCGGAACGTGACACGATCGCTCGGCTCGAAGCCCACCCCGAAGTCGACGAACCAGTCGTTCCCCTTGTTGAGGTTGCCCCACATGAAGTTCACGTCCCAGCGCGTGCTGGACGTGAAGTTGTTCGCCAGCCGGGTGCCGATGCTGCCCCAGGCCGGCTGTCCCATGAGGGGCCCGCCGCGCGTCAGCCGGTCGCTCTGCACGGCCGCGTTGTAGCTGAACCGGAGGTTGGTCCTCCAGTAGTTCTGGAGCTGCGCGTTCGTGAACAGGTTGAATCGCGCCTGCTTATGGATGCCACCGAAGTTGAGCCCGTTCATCGTGTTCAGGGTCAACGAGTAATTGCGGAAAGTTCGGCCCGGCTCGGTCTCGCGGTACGTGAGGTTGCCCCACATGGCAATGTCGTCGGCCTGCCGGATGACGCCGGCGTCGTTCAGCTCGAAGTCCGGCGAGTCGGCCCACGCGCCGCCTCCCCACAGCCAGTGCTCGCCTTCCACTTTGCGGAACTGGAGCGAACCGGACTTGCCGAACAGTGACGTGCGGGTCGGGTCGAAGGTGACGTGATCCTGGTCCGGGCGCTGGAAGTAGTGGGCGCTGGCGGTCTGCACGTTGGCGATCGCATCAGCCGAGCCGGCCACGTAGCTGAGGCCGAGGTGGCCGTTGAGCTCGTAGCGGTTGCCGTCCAGGCGGAGGAGAAAGTCGCCGCCGCCCGTGAAGGCCTGCTCGTTCAGCACGCTCCGCAGCGGGTCGGTGATGGATCCGAACTGCCTCTGCACTCCCGTCGCCGTGAGTCCGACAGTGGATCCGGCGCCGCCTACTTCCTGCTGCACACGGAGGACGCCCCACCCGGCCAGCGGCTCCACCTTGACGTCGTCGAACCGATCGAGGCCCGCGTCATACGTACGTGCGTGCTCGGGAGAAGTCAGGGCTCCGAGCGCTCCGATGGAGAGTCCGTTCGCCAGCCGACCCGTGATCTTGGTGGCTCCGAGGATCGTCGTCGCGTCGGGGCGATCGACGAAGTCGGCCGCCGGGAAGCCGTGGGGCGAGGCCCCGATCCGGCGCGAGTAGTAATACTGCGGGCCCATGCGGCCGTTGCCGCTCAGCAGCTGCGCCCCCTCGACGAAGAAGGGCCGCCGCTCTTCGAACGTGACTTCGAAGTCCGACAGGTTCACGACGGCCGGGTCGGCCTCCACCTGGCCGAAGTCCGGGTTCACGGTGGCGTCCAGCGTGAGGTTGGATCCGAGCCCCATCTTGAAGTCCGCGCCGATGCGTCCGTTGAACTCCGTGCGTCCGCCGAACGGGTCGTCGGTGTTCACGAGCTCGCGGCTGGTGACCCGGCTATCGGTGGCGACGTACGGCATGAACTCCTTGCGGCTGCTCGACTCGACTCCTTGCATGCCCGTCAGGTCGCCGAACCGGGAGGCCCAGCCCGTCTCCTCACGAGGGACGTAGACCCAGTAGATGTCCTCGTTCTTCGTGGGGATCCAGCGGTTGACGTTGATCCCCCACTTCTCCGTGTCGTTGAAGCGCAGCTGGGAGAACGGAATCTTCATTTCGGCCGTCCACCCCAACGAGTCACGCTGCACGCGAGCCTCCCAAATGGGATTGAACGTGAAGTCGCGGCGGTGCTCCGTGTCGGACGCGTTGTACCAGTCGATCCGCACCCCCGCAGCCGTGATCGCGAAGCTGTAGGCGGTGCGTCGATCGAGGTAGGTATCCAGCGACACGGACAGGGTCTCGACGTTTCCCATCTCGTCCCGACGTGTCATCACCTCGGCGATGTTCGACGGGTCCTGGTGGAACATGCGGGCCCCG
>JAUVTH010000239.1 GCA_030601615.1 Gemmatimonadota bacterium | reverse complement strand
ATCTTCGCGTCCGGCCAGTCCATGGCTCGCAGCAGGCCCCTCACGATGGCCGGATCCGTCTTGCCGTGAAAGTCGAACGAGTCGATCGGTCCGGTCTCACCATACACCCCGCGCATCGCGGTATCGAGGGCCGCCTTCCCGGCCCCCAGAGTGTTCACCAGGGTGCCGTCGATATCGAACAGGAGGAGTCGCACCGTCACACCCCCGGAGCGCCCCGCGCCGCCCGCCGCATCTCCCGGCCGAACACCTCGAACAGCCTCCGGTTCGTGCCCGTGCCCTCTTCGACCTTTCTCTCCGGGTGCCACTGAACGCCGCACGTCCACGCGGATCCTTCGGCGCGGTATTCCACCGCCTCGACCAGGCCGTCCGGAGCCCACGCGACCGCCGTAAGGTCCGGTGACAGATCCCGGATTCCCTGGTGGTGCGCCGAGTTCTGCACGAACTCCTTCACCTGGAAGACGTCGTCCAGTCTCTCCGCACCGTCTACCCGGATGGAATGGATGTGACCGTCGAATTCGCGGTACCGGTCGTGGTCGATTTCCGCATCGCGCTGCGCGAACAGATCCTGGTACAACGTCCCGCCCAGCGCCACGTTCAGGATCTGAACCCCGCGGCAGATCGCCAGCACCGGCATGGCGCGTTCGAGCGCCTGCTCCACCAGGGAGAGCTCCATCACATCCCGCTCCGGGGAAACCGTTCGAGCGCCGTCCGACATCTGCCCGTATCTGGCCGGATCTACGTCTTCGCCCCCGGTGAGAAGCAGGCCTGCGGCGAGGCGGAACATCCGATCCCGGGTTGCCTCGTTGTCCAGCGGAGAGAAGACCAGCGGGAGGCCTCCGGCCACGCGCACGGCCTGGAGGTATCCCGCCTCGAGCACGACCCGCGGCATGCCGATGTCACTCTCGATCACCGGGGCCGTGACCGCGATGAGCGTCTCGGTCATGCCGGCGCTCCAGATGCCGGCAGCGGCGGGGACTGCTCCAGCCAGCTCCGCAGAATGGACGGATCGAGGTTGCCCCCGGAGAGAACGGCTACCGTGGAGCCCTCGCTCGCTGGATCGACTCGTCCCGAGGCGAGCGCGGCTATGGTAGCAGCCCCGCTGGGCTCGACTACCAGGCGCTGCCTGTGGCACCACAGGACGGCCTCGCGGATCGATGCATCGTCCACCGTTATCACTTCATCGACCAGCTCCCTCGTGTGCTGGAACGTGAGGTCTCCCGGCCGGACGGGCTTGAGGCCGTCGGCGATCGTGTCGATGTGATCCAGCGTGATCGGGTGACCTGCCTCGAGAGATCGACTCATCTTGGGAGCGCCGTCAGGCTCCACACCCACGACGTCGGCGTCGGGCGCCACCGCACGTATGGCCGCTGCAACTCCCGATATCAGGCCGCCTCCTCCGATCGGAACAACGACCTTCGACAGCTCGATGTCCTCGCCCCTCCGTTCCGCGGCTTCCCGAAGTTGCTCGACGATCTCGAGTCCGGTGGTTCCCTGCCCGGCGATGATGTCGGGATGATCGAAGGGTGGCACCATCGTGCCGCCGAGCTCCGCGAGGATCTCTTCCGACCGCGCCTTGCGCTCGACAGTCGTGGTGCCGACCTGCTCCAGCCGGGCGCCCAGCCGCCGCACAGCGGCCACCTTGATCCGGGGCGCGTCGACAGGCATCACGACGACGGCGGGCACCCCGAACATGCGGGCCGCGTATGCCACCCCCTGAGCGTGGTTACCCGAGGAATACGTGACGACGCCGGCAGCTCGAACCTCCGGGGCAAGAGAGGCGATGAAGTTGTACGCGCCTCTGACCTTGAACGCGCCCGCGAACTGCAGGCACTCGCACTTCAGCCACAGGTCCGGGGTGTCCCCGGGAATCGCTCCGGCCGAGCGGTCAGCGGACAGCAGGGGCGTTCTGCGTGTGGCGCCCCGTATTCGGAGTGCTGCCGCACGAATCTCGCCGAGTGTGACCAGGCCCGTGCTCGCAGGCATGGAGGTCTCCTACTCGTCCACTGCCAGCGTTTCCGCGATTTTCTCACCGGCATCGACCGCAGCTACGCCCTCTTCTTCCCCTTCTTCCACGAAGTCGTCCGCCAGCTCGGCCGCGACCTGCGCCAGGTCCACCAGCTCGTCACCCTTGTCCAGCGAGATGACGCGTACTCCCTGCGTCGCCCGGCCGATCACCCGGATCTCGCTCGCGGGTTGACGGTTAATGACACCACCGCGAGTGACGAACATCAGCTCGTCGTCGTCCGTCACCTCGCGAACACCGACCACGTGGCCCGTCTTCTCCGAGAGCCGGAAGTTGATCAGGCCCTGACCACCTCGACGTTGAACACGGTAGTCGTCGACCTTCGTCCGCTTGCCTCCGCCACGGCTCGTGACCGACAGGAGGCTGGCCCCTTCACGGACCACGACGGCTCCCACCACTTCGTCACCCGGCTTCAGGCGAATGCCTCGCACGCCGCGGGCAACACGACCCATCTTGCGGACATCTCCCTCGTTGAACCGGATGGCCATTCCTTTGCGCGTGGCCAGGATCAGGTCGTTGTCGCCGTCCGTGAGCCGGGCATCCATCAGGCGATCGCCCTCGTCGATGTTGATCGCGTTGATTCCCTTTGCCCTCACGTGCCGGTACGCGGCCAGACTCGTCTTCTTCACCTGCCCGTTCCGGGTCGCGAATAGCACGTATCGGTCGGGATCGAACTCACGTACCCTGAGAATCGAAGCGATCTTCTCGTCTTTCGAGATGTTGAGGAGGTTGACCACGGGTTTGCCGCGCGACGTGCGGGAAGCAAGGGGGATCTCGTGCACCTTGAGCCAGTACACCTGGCCGCGCGCCGTGAACACGCACAGGTATTCGTGCGTGGAGGCAAGGAACAGGTGCTCGACCCAGTCCTCTTCCTTAGTGTCCATGCCGGCGATTCCCCGGCCGCCTCGACGCTGCTGACGATACGTCGCCGGGGCGATGCGCTTGATGTAGCCCTGATGGCTGATCGTGATCACCATCTGCTCGTCGGCGATCAGATCTTCCGGGTCGAAGCTGATTTCCGCATCGATGATCTCGGACCGGCGCTCGTCGCCGTGTTTCGCGACGAGCTCCCGCAGCTCCTCTCGCACGACGGCCATCCGGGCTTCGCGCGACGCCATGAGAGCCTCGAGCTCCTCGATCGTGGCGAGAAGCTCCGCGATTTCCTCTTCGAGCTTCTCGATCTCGAGTCCCGTGAGGCGAGAAAGCCGCATCGCGAGAATCGCATCCGCCTGCTTCTCGCTGAGGTCGAACCGCTCGCGCAGGTTGGCCGCCGCTTCATCCGTGGTCTTCGACCCGCGGATGATCTTCACCACCTCGTCGATGTTGTCGACCGCGACCTTGAGTCCCTCGAGGATGTGCTCGCGCTCGCTGGCCACCCTGAGATCGTGCTGGGTGCGTCGCACGATCACGGTGTGCCGGTGCTC
>JAUVTH010000287.1 GCA_030601615.1 Gemmatimonadota bacterium | reverse complement strand
GCGAGACCCAGAACGTGCTCTTCCCGGAGACCTGGGTGCCGAAGGCGGCGCTAGGGCAGCTCGGGGCACACGTGATGTCTCTCAGGAAAGAGCCGCCGATCAAGCCGGGAACGCCGGATCCTTACGAGCCGCCGCAATAGGTGTCAGGGCTGCAGGAGACATCGAGTGAATACACAGATAGGAGTTCCCATGCACACCACTGCCCGATTCGCTCCCCTCGCACTGCTCGCCGTGCTGGCGGTGTCGAGTCTCACCGCCTGCGCGTCGAAGAGTCAGTACAACGAGGCGGTTGCAAGAGGCGATTCACTCGCGCTCGTCAACGCGCAGCTTCAAGCCGAGTACGACAGTTTGCAGATCCTGTTCGCGAGCGAAATGGAGTCCGCGGGCCTGGATTTCGATCTGCTCCGGGATGGGATCGAGATCGAGTTGCCCTCTGATCTGCTGTTCAGGTCCGGCTCGCTGGAGATCGACACGGACCAGGGCGAGTTCGGGCCGAAGTTCGTCGAGTACCTGAGGGGAAACGACTACCTCGTCTTCGTCACCGGCTATACCGACAGCCAGAATCCGATCGGCAACCTCGCTCAACGTTATCCCTCGAATTGGGAGCTGTCTTCCGCACGGGCCGCTCTGGCCGTGCGCTACCTGGCCGGCGAGGGAGTGGCGGACGAACGCCTGTGGGCGATCGGCCGGGCCGCCAACGACCCCGTGGCGACGAACGACACGCCGGAGGGCAGAGCACACAACCGCCGCCTGAGGGTGCTCCTGAGGCCTGTCGAGCTGGTCACCAACACGCAGTAGCGCGGAAACCAGCATCAAGACCATGCCCCGTGGGCCGAAAGTAGGGGCGAAAGTCCGCCCCCAAACCGTAGGTCCAGGGGGCGCGTCCCCGTCCTTACCTCGGTGAATTCAGCAGAGTGAGGAGAACGACATGGAATCCACGTACCCCGCGGCACAGAAGAAACGAATCCTCGACATGTCGGTCGAGGTCGCCATACGGTTGACCGCGGTGGCAGTGGTGGCGCTGTGGTGCCTTGAGATCTTCCAGCCGTTCATTCTGCCGATCGTCTGGGCCATCATCCTCGCCGTCGCCCTGGCCAAGCCTTTCGGAAAGCTGGCTGCCCTCGTCGGCGGACGCCGGGGCATCGCCGCCACCATCTTCGCGCTCGCCACGATCGGCGCCATCGTGGTGCCCACGTTCCTCGTCGTGGATTCCGTGGCTCAATCCACGATGGAAGTGGGTCAGCAACTGGAGGCCGAGACGCTTCGGGTGCCTCCTGCGCGCGAGAGCGTGCGCGACTGGCCGCTGGTCGGCGACCGGATCTACGACGCATGGAACCTGGCAGCGACCAACCTCGACGCCGCGGTCGCTCGCTTCACACCGCAGATCCGCGCCTTGGGCCGGTGGCTTCTCGAGATGATCCGGGGCCTCCTCGGTTCGCTCGTGACCACGATCCTGGCCCTGATCATCGCCGCGTTCATGCTCGCGTATGCTGAGGGCGGCGTGAAGCTTTCTCGTAGCACCCTGCGCCGTCTGGGCGGTGAGCAAGGGGCCGGAATGGTGACGACGATCGGAGCCACCATTCGTAGCGTCACTCTGGGCGTGCTGGGGATCGCGCTCGTGCAGGCGTCCATGGGCGGACTCGGGATGGCCCTCGTTCACGTGCCGGCGTGGGGTCTGTGGACCCTTCTGATCCTGTTCTTCGCCGTACTGCAGCTTCCGCCGCTCATCGTCCTCGGCCCCATCATCCTGTGGGCGTTCTCCGCCATCGACAACGTCGCGATCGTCCTCGTGTTCGCGGCGTGGAGCCTGCTCGTCAGCGTGAGCGACACGTTCCTCAAGCCGCTGTTCCTGGGACGAGGACTGTCGATCCCCATGCCCGTGATTCTGATCGGCGCGATCGGCGGGCTTATCATGTACGGCCTCATAGGTCTGTTCGTGGGAGCGGTTGTACTCGCCGTCGGCTACGAGCTGTTCCGGGCCTGGATGCAGGAAGGCGGGGAGATGATGAGCACGGCCGGGGCTCCTGCCGCACCTACCGAGGCCGCCGACGGAGACTGACATGGTCGAGCAGCACGCGAGCGAGATGCAGGAGGGAACGGACCAGGCCGAGGCGCCGCCGAAGGAGACGAAGGTCGATTCCAAGGGCCGGGATCCCGTCCGCATGGGGGTCCTCATCGTCCTGGCCCTGGCCGCGTTGTTCTTCCTGTGGTACGTCCTGGCCGATCGGTACACGCCCTTCACGGACCAGGCCCGAATCGAGGCGCTGGTGATTCCCATCGTTCCCCGGGTGAGCGGCTACGTGTCCGAGATCGACGTCCGTCTTCACTCCGTGGTCGAGGAGGGAGAGCAGTTGCTGCGGCTCGATCAGCGCCCGTTAGAGCTCACCGTCGAGTCGGCGCAGGCCGGGCTCGCGGACGCGTTTCAGCAGGTGGGCGCCCAGAGCGCGGGCGTGGAGGCGGCGGTCGCGCAGCTCGGTATCGCCCTTGCGGGGCTCGACCGAGCCCAGCGGAACTTCGACCGGGTACAGGCGATCCAGGAGCAGAACCCGGGAGCGCTGTCCCAGGCCGACCGGGATCGGACGGAGACTTCACTGATGGGGGCCGAGGAGCGCGTCGCGGCGGCCGAGGCGCGCCTCGCGGCGGCGAGGGCACAGCTCGGCATGGAGGGAGAGGGAAACCCGCGGGTGCGCTCGGCCATCGCCGCTCTCCGCAAAGCGGAGCTCGATCTGGCCTTCACCACGCTGCATGCGCCGGCGCCCGGCGTG
>JAUVTH010000297.1 GCA_030601615.1 Gemmatimonadota bacterium | reverse complement strand
GCCCGATACTTGTATTCGGGCTGCCCGATACTGGAGTTCAGCTTTCGGACCTGTCGATCGGTGCCGGGTCGCTGAGGATCCCACCGATTCCGAGGGTGACAGCAGCACCGAGCGGCGTGAGCCACGTCCAGGCGAGCGGCGTGAACAGATGGGCGCCGGCAGCGGAGACGAGGCCCGCTCCCATCGCGGCGAGTACCCCCGTCTCTCCGATCTGTCGGTTGGCTACGGCCAGTCCGAACACGCCCAGGACAGGACCGAACGTGATCGACGTGATCGTGAGCCCTGCCTCCAGCACCGATCCCCAGGCACGAGCCAGCACCGCAACTCCGGCCAGCGCGACGGCCCACACGGCCGTGAGGATCCGCGACGCGCGGAGAGCCGCCTCATCGGTCCTGTTGAGCTCGCGTTGGAAGTCAAACGTCGAGGCGGACGCCAGCGAGCTCATGGACGAGGAGAGCGTGGACATGGCGGCCGCGAACACGGCGGCGATGACCAGGCCGCCCAGCCCAACCGGGAGCTCGGTCGCGATGAAGCGCGGGAACACCTGGTCGGCCGACTCGAACGGGATCGCGGGAGGGAACGCCTCGTAGTGGGCGAACAGCATCGAGCCGATCAGCAGGAAGAGCGCCATCTGCGCGAACACGAGGACGCCGCTCGTCACCACGGCCTTCCTGGCGTCCGAGGCCGAGCGACAGGCCAGGAGCCGCTGGACGAACATCTGGTCGGTCCCGTGGGTGGCCATCGTGAGGACTGCGCCTCCGATGATCCCGGCCCAGAAGGTGTAGGGCCGCACCCAGCTCCATCCGAAATCGAGCACGGTCAGCTTGCCGGCCGCCTGGAGTTCTGGAAGCACGCCGCCCCATCCACCGGGCAGACCGCGGACCAGGATCCACGCTGCGAGCGCGGCCCCGCCGACATACACGACGAGCTGAACGGCGTCGTTCCAGATGACGGCTCTCAGTCCGCCACGCATCGTGTAATAGAGCGTCACTCCCGTGACCAGGAGGATGGCCACGGGTAGTGGCATCGGAAGCAGCGCCTGCAGGACAAGAGCGGTCGCGAATAGCCTGACCCCGTCGGCGAGGACCCGGGAAATGAGGAAGACGCCCGAGGAGAAACGGCGCACGCGCTCGCCGAACCGGTGATCGAGCAGTTCGTAGGCGGTGTTGATTCGGCCCTCGAAATAGGCTGGTACGAGCCACCAGGCTACTGCGAGGCGGCCGATCATGTACCCGGCGGCCACCTGCAGGAAACCGAGGTTGCCGGTGTAGGCGATCGCGGGAACGCCGACAAACGTGAGGGTGGACGTCTCCGTTCCGACGATCGAGAGCGAGGCCGCGAACCACGGGGTGCGGCGCCCTGCCAGGAAGTAGTCCTCGAGGTTCTGCTGTCCGCGGCCGAGGCGGTTGCCGAGCCAGATCGTCGCCGCGAAGTATGCGATGACGACCGTCCAGTCGATCAACGCGGCTGACATTTACAGTCCCAGGCGGAAGCCGAGCACGGTCACCAGGACGTACCCGAGGCCGAACCCGAGCTCCGAGAAGCCGACCTCCATGGCCTTCGCCGGGCGCCGGCTCTGTGACAGCCCGCGTACCGAACGGATCAGGAGGACGACCAGCGCGCAGGTGGTGAGGAGCGGCGCCACGTCCAAGCTCCACAGTGCAGCGCCGAGCGCGATGGCCGCGAGATGGGAGAACACAGAGGGCCGACGATCGATCTTGTTGCCTCGCTCGAGACGGAGGCGAGCCCGTACGTACAGGCTCGAGGGGACGGCACGCGCCTGGCGCAGGAGCCAGAGCGTCCACGCCGCGCTCCACTCCCAACCGCCGGCCCGCGCACTGGCCGGTGCCGACGCGGCGAGCCCCATCGGCGCGACGATCTCAGGCACAAGGCGCCGGGCCTGATTCCTGACGTCGAACGCCGTGTACGTTGCGAACAGCGGACTGAGGATCAGGAATGGCAGCAGCGGCTTCCAACCCGCCTGCGCCATGGCAACTGCGAAACCCGCGACGGCGATCATCGCATAGAGAAACGCGAACCGCCCGGCGATCCGGAATCGCGGGGATAGATCGAGGCGGTGCCGGTTTCTCCAGTAGAGCTTCGACGGGTGACGCATCAGAAAGGCGGAAACGGTGGCCACGCCGATCGCCAGGCCCGCCCCGGAAGGGGCCAACGCGAAGCCGAGAAGTACCGGCTCGGCGAGGAATCCCCAACCCCCGTGCTCCGTCGGGAAGGCGATCGTTCGCAGACGAACCGGCGGTGCCTTGCTCATGGCGGCGGACGATAACACGGGGGGAGAAGACGGGGAAGGACCGGAAGTGGACGTCCGGGTCGACCTTTCCCGGAGATTTGGGGCATATGTTTGCTCTCCAGACACCTGATATCTAATATATCAGCCATCGGGCAGCCGGTCACGAAATTTGCCTGCGCGACTCATTCGACTCACGAAACTCACGAACCCCGGAGCGGGACCGTGGAAGGACGCGAGATCCTCCGCCTCAAGTCTCTGCGGGAGCAGGTCTACGATCACCTGCGCCATGCGATCAACGCCGGACAACTCGAGCCGGGGTCTTTTGTCGACCAGAAGAACCTGGCCGCAGAGCTCGGAATCAGCCGGCAGCCCCTCCGCGACGCGATGATTCAGCTGGAGATCGAAGGTTTCGTCACCGTCA
>JAUVTH010000138.1 GCA_030601615.1 Gemmatimonadota bacterium | reverse complement strand
TCGAGACCGCGGAACACGCGGGATGTGACCGCGAGCAGATCGTGATCGACCCGGGCATCGGCTTCGGCAAGTCGACCGAGGGCAATCTGCAGCTCATCGCCGGGGTCGGCCGTCTACTGGAACTGGGCCGGCCGGTGATGGTGGGACCATCTCGTAAGTCGTTCATTGGCAAGATATTGGATGTTCCGATCGACAAGCGCCTGGAAGGCACGATCGGAGCATGTGTGGCCGCGCTGGAACGGGGTGCGCGCGTGTTCCGCGTGCACGACGTGATCGAGGTTCGCCGGGCGCTCGATCTCGCGTGGGCTGTCCGGACAGCCGGGGCCTGAGCAGGTCTTCATGGGAGCAATTCTCGATTACCTGGGCTTCCTGCTCGATCAGTTCGCGTGGAAGGACCTCGTGGAGATCCTGGTCGTGGCCTGGCTCGTGTACCGGATTCTCCTGATGTACACGGGGACACGGGCCTTCCAGGTCCTCCTCGGCTTCGTCTTCCTTGTCTCCGTGTACGTGCTCGCCCAGGCCGCCGGGCTGCGCCTGATCCCATATATCCTCTCGCAGGTGTTCACGTACGGCGCTTTTGCGTTGATCGTGATCTTCCAGCAGGAGATCCGGACCGCGCTCGCCCGTCTCGGTCGCTCACGCCTGTTCCAGTTGTTCGCGCGGCGGGAGCAGCGGGAGGTGGTAGAGGAGATCGTTCGGGCGACGGATCGGCTGGCCAAGGCCAAGATCGGCGGAATCATTGCGATCGAGAGGCAGGTCGATCTGGCGAATCACGTGGATCACGGGACTCCCATCAACGCCCAGGTAACGGCCGAGCTGCTCACGACGATCTTCACTCCGTATTCTCCTCTGCATGATGGAGCCGTCATCGTAAGGCGGGACCAGGTCGCCTATGCCGGTTCCGTCATCCTCCGCCTGTCGGAGTCGCCGACGCTCGACCGCACGCTGGGCACACGCCACCGGGCGGCGCTCGGACTGTCCGAGGAAACGGACGCCCTCGTCGTCGTGATCTCCGAGGAAACCGGACAGATCTCGCTGGCGCACCGCGGGTTACTGCACCGCGGCCTCCGGCCGGACGAGCTGGAAGCACGTCTTGCGGCCGGAGGTGAGGAGGAGGTGCTGGCGCCGATGTCGGGCCAACTGTCGGGCGCGAACCCGACAGCTCGGTCGGGTGTAGTAGCGGCTGGAAGCGATACACGCGCCTGAATCGCGTTGACGACGCCTTCGCGCCCCGGTAGACTATGTCCTCTTGGAGCGGACTCATCCGCTGTGTCAACGGACAAACGGAGATGGTCGGGTGCAAGACACCAGCTATGAACTGCTGACGATCTTCCGCGACGGGGGCTTCATGATGGTGCCCCTGGTCCTGTGCTCCCTGGTGGCGCTGGGTGTGATCCTCGCCAAGGGGTGGACTCTGCTCGTGGCGCACATCGACTCGCAGAAGCTCCTGCAGCAGATCGAGGAGCTCGGCACCACGGGTCGACTCGACGAGGCCATGCAGACGGCGCGTGAGACGCGGGGACCGGTGGCCGCGATCCTGGTATCGGGCCTGACGCGGGTGAAGGACGAGCAGAGAGGCAAGGACATCGAGAAGGCGATCTCCACGACGGGTACGATCGAGCTCGACTTCCTGGAGCGGGGCATGAACGTCCTGGCGACGATTGCCAACGTCGCGCCGATGCTCGGCTTCCTCGGCACGGTCATCGGGATGATCGCGGCGTTTGCGGCCATCGAGGAGGCGGGCCAGGTAGAGCCGTCTCTGGTCGCGTCAGGCATCAAGGTGGCGCTGATCACGACGGCCGCCGGTCTGTCGATCGCCATTCCGGTCAACATCTTCTACAACTGGTTCGTCAGCCGCATCGATACCCTGATCATGGACATGGAGAAGGGGGCCCAGGCCGTTCTGGATCTCATATGGAACGCCGAGGCGCGAAAGAGGGCGAGCGTCGGCGCGGCCGACCAGGACTGATTGTGCGCATGCCGCAAAGCGAGGTGGATGGAACATGCCGATTCTGAATCGCAAGCAGCGGGTGTCGGACGAGATCCCGACGGCCTCGATGGCGGATATTGCCTTCCTCCTGCTGGTCTTCTTCCTCACCACCACGGTGTTCAACGAGGAGAAAGGCCTGCCGATCGTCCTTCCCGAGCAGTCGGAGGAGCAGGAGGTCTCGGCGAAGAACCTCATCTTCTTCATAGTACAGCCTGACGGCACGGTCATCGTGAAGCGGGGTGAGAGCGAGCAGGAACAGGTGGTTCAGTATCGCCAGGTCGAGATCATCCTGCGCCAGGAGCTGGCGCAGAACAGTAACCTGATCGCTGCACTGAAGACGCATCCGAACGCGGCGTACCGGCACATGGTCAACGTGCTGGACGAGGTGAAGAAGGCGGGAGCCGAACGCATCTCGCTCCAGGTTCTGGAGGAATAGGGCATGGCGGCGAAGAAGAAGGGGTTCAAGCGGAAGTCAGGTGCGAGCAGCGAAATCCCGTCGTCGTCGATGGCGGACATCGCGTTCCTGCTGTTGATCTTCTTCATGGTCTCGACGGTGTTCCGCAAGGAGAAGAAGCGGCACATCGAGTGGGTGACCGCGGAGTCGACGGAAAAGATCGACGAGAAGCGGAAGAACATCCTCCACATCTGGGTCGAGCAGGAAGGGACGGTCTACATCAACGACCAGATCGTGCCCTACGACAACATCTCCGACATCATTCGTCCCATTTACGCGGAGAACCGTGAGCTGGTGGTCGCGATCCGGGGAGACCGGGACGTGCCTTACAATCAGATCAACACGATCACGGAGCAACTCCAGGCGGCGGGCGCCGTCCGGGTAACGTTTGCGACGCGGGTGGAGCAGCGGGTCCAGAGGGCCAGGAGGTAGTCGGAATGAGCCCACACGACGAGCAACTCATCACGCCGAGGGACGAGGCCCGAAAGGCCCGCGCAGCAAAACGCGCGAGCGCCGCCGCATTTCTGCCTGCCAACGACCGCTTCAAGCAGAGCTACTCCGCGGTGATGTATCTGTGCGTGATCCTGGCCACGGCCCTTCATTTCGCCGTATTCGAGTGGTTCCCGCAGCTCGAGGCAGCCGATCTCGGGGTGGTCTCGGAGGAGCTGTCGGCGATCGAGCTCCCGCCCGAGGTGAGGATTCCACCGCCGCCAGAGCAGATTGCCCGCCCGGCTACGCCCAGGGTCGCCGCAGCTGACGTGAGCGAGGACATTACGATCGCTCCGACCACGTTCGAGGACAACCCGGTCGAAAACCTCCCGCCGCCGCCTGCGGGCGCCGACCCGGAGGCCACGCCGTCGTACATCGCGCGCGACGTGGAGCCACGCCTCAAGAACGCCCGAGACATCAGACGGCTGCTCGAGCGCCTGTATCCGCCGATGCTCAAGGAAGCAGGTATCGGTGGCCGTGTGCTGCTCTGGGTGTTCGTGGACGAGCAGGGGAAGGCGGTCCGCTCGCAGATTAACACGTCTAGCGGATATCCGGCCCTGGACAACACGGCGGCGCAGATCGTGGAGGAAATGGAGTTCTCGCCGGCGATGAATCGTGACAAGCCGGTCGGGGTCTGGATCGCCCAGCCGATCGATTTCAGCGTCACGCGTTAGCAGGTCGCTGAACAACCCCGGGTGGCCGCGCGTTTTCGCGCACATTGATACGTGTGAGCCGCTCGCCTTCCGGCGGGCGGCTCATTCTGTTTAAGGCAGGGTGCGCCGCCCGCGCGCAGTGGCGGGAGTCCGTTCGTCCGTTGCCGCTCCCGGTTGTCCGAGGTACACTCCCGCCGTGAATGAACAACTGCTCAGGGACAACGTCGAATCCACGCGGGAGCGAATTGCCCTCGCGGCGGAAAGGTCGGGGCGCTCGATTGACGACGTGGAAGTCCTGCCGATCACGAAGGGACACGCGCCTGAAGTCGTTCTGGCGGTGGCCCGCCAGGGGTTCACGGCGATCGGGGAGAACCGGGTCGCCGAGGCAGAGACCAAGCTGGCTGCGCTGGGACGGCTCGGGCTCCGGTGGCACATGGTCGGACACCTCCAGCGCAACAAGGCGGCTGCGGCCGTCGCTGCGTTTGACGTGATCGAGTCGGTCGACTCGATCCGGCTCGGGAAGCGACTGCAACTCGAGGCCGAACGATCCGCCTCCGGGGGTGTGGCAATCCTCGTTCAGGTGAATGCGGGAGGAGAGGGGCAGAAGAGCGGATTCGCGTCGACCGAGCTGGTCGAAGCGGTCGGCGAACTTCGTGAGCTGAACCGCGTCAATGTGCTGGGACTGATGACGATGGCTC
This sequence comes from Gemmatimonadota bacterium, assembly GCA_030601615.1. GTDB lineage: Bacteria > Gemmatimonadota > Gemmatimonadetes > Palauibacterales > Palauibacteraceae > Benthicola. The sequence continues at coordinate 473 of JAUVTH010000138.1, read as the reverse complement.
CGCTCACGAGCGACGAGCGTGTGCTGCGGCACACGTTCGAACTGGCCAGACGGTGCCTGGAGCGCTGTCGCAACGAGTTGGCGGGTTTCCACGGGCGTGTCCTGTCGATGGGAATGAGCAACGACTTCGAGATCGCGGTCGAGGAGGGCAGCACGGAGGTCCGTCTCGGGACCGTACTGTTGGGCGAGAGACCGGAGGGACTATGATGGATCTGACTCCGCTGGATGTGCGAAAGAAGAAAGAGGACCTGCGGCGAACCGTTCGTGGATATGATCCGGCACAGGTCGACGCGTTTCTCGACCTCGTAGCGGATCGTCTCGATCACCTGGTCCTGACGGAGGTTCGCCTCACCGAGCAGGCCTCGATGCTGCACGAGAGACTGGCCTCGTTCGAGCAGCGGGAGAGAGCCCTGAACGAGGCTCTTATCGCGGCGCAGGAGCTCCGTGAGGAAGCGCGCTTCCAGGCCGAGAAGT
>JAUVTH010000033.1 GCA_030601615.1 Gemmatimonadota bacterium | reverse complement strand
GCGACGTCATCCTGCCCCGCGGACTATGGGAAAAGTACGACCTGGTGCAGGATCGGGAATTCCCCGAGTTCGACTTCTGCTACTGCGACGTGTGCCGGGAACAGTTCTCGTCGCTCTCGGGAAGAGACCCGCTGGAGATCGACGACCCCCCTTCGGATCCGGAGTGGATCCGGTTCCGCTGGGACAGCGTCACCCGACTGGTCGGGGAGCTGACGGAAGTCACTCATGCGCGGAAGAAGTCGATCAGTGCGGCGGTATTCGCCACGCCGACCCTGGCCCGCAGGCTCGTGCGCCAGGCGTGGGACGAGTGGCCCGTGGACCGCGTGTTTCCAATGCTCTACCACTCGGCCTACGCCAGGGATGTCCCGTGGATCGGGCGCAGCATCGAGGAAGGAGTCGCTGCCCTGCGTGGCTCGCAGACCGAACTGCTCGCCGGCCTCTACATCCCCGCTCTCACTCCGGCCGAGCTGGCCGAGGCGATCCGCCTGGCCCGGGACGCCGGCAGCGCCGGATTCTCGCTGTTCGACCTGAATCCGCTGACCGACGAGCACCTTGCGGCCGTCAACGCTGTCATGGGCGAGTTGGCGCGGAACACACTGCAGCCGGCGGGCTGACCCGACGAAATCCGCCCCGCGGCGCCCGGTCTACCGAAGCACCGCAGCGAGCCCCGTATCCGTCGGCATCCTCTCCCCCTCCAGCACCAGGGCTCGTCCGCCATGCTGGATCGTCACCTCGGCGAGCTCGTCCAGCAGATCGACCGCTGAGCCGTGCGGGTCGGCGCCACCCTCACGAATGACCTCGATGTCTCCCATGTTCCGGTCGATCCGCCCCCACACGGTGCGCCCACGCTCCGCGAGGAGCAGTCGGATGCGGCCCGCCACGGCCAGGCGGGCGATCACCGCCAGGTCGGACTCCGTCTTGCCGCGGCCGTACGAGCTCTCCCACAGGTCGAGCGCCACGTCCAGCTTGCGCTCCACGGACTTCCGGGCGATCGGCCACGCCGCTGCGTGGATCCGTCCTCCGTCCCACCCGGAGATGTTACCGACGATCCCTTCGTCCGCCAGGTTCTCGAGCTTGCTGACGCTGCGGTAGATGGGGTGATAGTAGTCCACGGCCGCGAGGACGATCGGGCCGATCTCGTCAGCCAGCAGGTCGTGCACACCCGCGTCCACTGCTCGGAAGAACTTCTCCAGTTCCTGCTTGGTATCGTCCTTCCCCGCCCCGTGACCATGAAAAATGGGTGCTGAGCCGCTCCCGCGCGGACTTCTCAGATTGAGGCGGTCCGTCACGACCTCTGTGCCGAGGGCCGCCTGGAGGCTCGTCGGGACCGCTGCCAGATCGACCGGCGCGAGATCCGTGACCGTGCCCTCCCACATGCGCACTTCCTTCTGCGTGAGCGAGAGAACCCAGAAGCGCTCCGGTGCCTGGAGGAACTCGATGAGCGGCTTCGTGTGGAAGGTCGGCCCCACGACGACCATGTTCGGCATGTGGACGGGCAGTCTGTACAGGCGTCCGAAGTCACGCGAAGCGAACAGGGCGAGGCCGTCCGCCTGGTGTCGCCAGAACTCCCGGTCGCCTATCAAGGCTTCTAATGGACTGAGCACGTCGTCGACCCCGTCGACGCCGTCGACGGTCAGGATGCCCCTTGCCTCGTCGATCGCCGCACGCAGGCGCAGCGGTTGGGCCGCGACGTCCGGGCCGCGCCGGTGTGTCTCCATGTAGATCGAGACGGCCGGTGCCTCGTCGATCTGAAACAGTTCTTTGAGCTGGTCTCTGCCGAAGTAATCCACGGGTGGTCTCGCCCTCCTTCCAGGGAAAGCGGCGGCGCCGGTGATCGCCCTCGAGTACCGACGACGCGATAGAGCGGCGGTCGGCCGAAGATCAGAAGGCCGGCAACAGACTGAACTGCCAGAACCAGCCCTTGTCCGGCCGACTCAACGGGTTCACGAAGTCGAGCTCCATGATCAGGAAGCCGAGCAGGTTGAGTCGGCCCGCGAGCCCGACGCTGGCTACTACCTCACTGCAGTTCCTCAGGATGGTCTGGTCCAGGGACCCGTCGCAATTGAATCTCGGCGTCGTACCGTCGCGCCACGCCACGCCCGCGTCGAAGAACGGAGCGATCTCGACCGGCGGGGCTCCCGCCGACGGAATCACGCCGAAGAACCCGATCAGTGGGATTCGGTACTCGAAGCTGGTCGATGCGATCCGGCTCCCGAACAGATTGTTGAACACATCACACGACGAGACGGTGGACGAGGCGCATTCCTGGGCGCTGAAGGACCCGTCGCTATACCCACGAATAATCGACGGCCATCCGAGATACAGGTCCGACAGGACGCGGACGTTCTCGTAGCCGGGGACCGGATTGGAATCGATGTCGCCCCAGGTGGCTTCCGCATCGGATCCGTACCGCCCGAAGTGCAGGAGCCGGAACGCGAACGTCGTCGGCCGTACCGGCATTATGTACCTGCGATAATCCACCAGCGCGGTGACGTAGTTCAGGTCCCCGACCCGCGGCGAGATCTCCAACCGATACCGCTGTCCGAGGATCGGCCCCACGCCACCGAAGATCGTGTTGTCGTAAACGAGTGCCACCGCTCCCGTCCCCATATTCAGGGACCCCGGCGAAGGCAGTTCCACCGTTTCTCGCTCGATCTCGGTGCCGGAGAACGTCCGCAGACTCGTCCGAACCTCGTTGAAGAAGTCGATTCCTTGGAATCCGACGTTGAACTCGATCCGGTTCGACCGATTGATCGGGTAGCTGACGCCCAGGTTGGCGAACCGGTTGACCTGCCACTCGCGCAGCTCCGTCTCGACGAACAACCCCTGCTCGTTGTCCACCTCGAGGCCGAACCGACGCGTGACCAGCGGAATCTGTCCGGCCTCGACGCTCCAATTCCAGCGCGTTCGCCGGTTCTCGTAAGCGACGATCATCGACGAGCTGCGCAGGAGGTTGCCGTTCGCGCTGCTGATGTTGAATACGGTGGTCAGGTTTCGATTCCCTAGCATGTCGCTGAAGAAGAGCGAGATTCCGCCCGCAAAGAACGCTCCGAACCTGTCGGCTCCCGCCGCAAGCTGCGGCTGGCTCACGAAGTCCAGGGTGATGCCGGGACTGTACGCGGCGCCGGCAAAGGTGAGCGTATCGGCAAGCCCCAGCTCCGGCTCACTCAGCAGCACGCTGACCAGCCCGGGGGACCGGTCCTGCGGCGGCAGAACGGCCGGACTGACACCCGCGATCGCCTCCTCGATGGGCACTCCTGCGAGCTCTTCGAGGTCGTCGATACGATACAGGTTGTAATCACCGCGCTCGAACGCCGTGTACACGAGGCGGTTCGCAGCGCTGGCCGACGATATCGCCGGACTGAGGGCCGTGATCCCGCTCACCCCCGTGACGAGGTCCGTGACCTGGTACAGATTCCCGCCCTGGAACTCGTACCGGTAGACGTTGCTGATGCCGCTCACGTCGGTCACGAAGTAAAGGCTCTGCCCGTCCGGCGCCCATTGCGGATCGATGTGCTTGCCCACGCCGAACACAGGCATCGCCTGGATCTCGCCGGTGTTCGGGTCGATCAGTCCGAGCCGGTAGTTGCCGTACTCGAGGGTCGCGAGGTCCGTCGTGAACCGGTCGGTCACGAACGCGATCGCCCCACCGTCGGGAGACCACGCCGGCTGAAGATCCGAATACAGGTCCGAGGTGAGCCGCCTTAGCTGCCCGGTCTCCAGGTCGAGGATGAACAGGTCCGTGTGGCCACCGATGATCGCCGCGAACGCGAGGCTGCGGCCATCCGGTGAGAACGTGGGCGTGTAGATTTCGCCCAGCTCGCCGAAGCGGAACTCCTGCACCTTCTTCCCTGTCTCTGGCTCGATGATCGTGACAGCCGGATGACCCTTGACGACCACGCCGAACGCGAAGTACCTCCCGTCCGCACTCCACGCACCGGACGAGTTGATGAACTGCAGGCTCTCGAAGTGCGAGTCCACGGCCGACTTGGTGAGGCGACGGATCGTCTTCCCGGTCTCCGTATCCGCCAGGAACATCTCGATCGCGAACAGGTCCTTCTCGGACAGGAACACTACCCGCGATCCGTCCGGACTGAGCGACGGACCCACGTTGAGTCCACCCCCACTCCTCCGCTTTGAAACGACCTGTGTGGCGTCTCCGTGCTGCGGCAGCGGCGGCAGATCATGGAGATCGCCGAGCGCCTTCACGTCCTCGGCTTCGGGCACTTCGGGATCGTCTTCGCCGATCCCGGGAGCAAGGGGGGGGTCGGCGAAAGGCAGATCCGCCCTGTCACCCAGAGCGTCCCTGGCCACGTCGGCGTAAGCATCGTAGATCGCCTGGTGCCACTCCGCCTCGAGCTCCGGGATCGAGACCTGGAGAACCGCCTCCAATGCCTGCTCGGGGTTGCCGGACCGTCCTGCCACCTTGAGGACCTTCCCGATGGACTCGTCACCCCACTTACCGGCCACGAAAGCCCAGAAGGCGTGCCCCCAGCGGTAGGGGAAGTAGTCCCACATCCGGGTCGTGAGATCGCGAAGGGTCGGTAACTGGCAGTTGCACGCGGCCGCGTCCCGCATCCACATGGCCGTGTGGGCATCCACGGGGCCGATCGACAGGTACTCGGCCATGCCCTCGATGAACCACAGCGGCAGGAGAAGGGCCGTCGGGCCCCGGAAACCGATTCCGCCTTCGCCTGTCAGGCTAGTGATGTCGAACTGAAAGGCGTGCACGAGCTCGTGTCCGATCACGTGGTCCGACTCGTTCAGCGTGCCCGCCAGCGGCAGTACGATGCGCCGCTTCAGGACCTCCGTCACACCACCGGTCGACTCCCCGATCTGGCCGAAGACCGCGTTCGTCTGCTCGAAGTCAGGATGGCTGGCGTACAGGATCAGGGGTTGTCGGCCCTTGAGCTCGTGGTCGAGCAGCCGACCGAGACGGGCGTACCACCGCTCGGCCATCCGGCCGGCCTCCCCGACGATCGCTTCCATCTCCGGGTAGTAGTAGATGTCGAAGTGCTCGGTTTCCAGCACCTCGGTCTCGAATGTCTTGTACTGGACCTTGTTGCGGCCGAAATACTGGGCTTCGGCGGAATCCGGCAGAATGGCCGCCCCCAGAAGCAGGATCAGAAGGGATAGGAGTGCCCTCGAAACGAACGGGCCACGTGTCATATCATTCCTCCGTGGGTCCGGAAGCGTCTCGCGACCGGAGTAGATTCAGCCCCTCTAGCTCTGTGCCAGTGCATACCCGTCGCGGCCGTTCGAGTTTCTCTCGGACCTCCGGCGACCGACGATTTCATTCACATGCCCGGAGAATGCCATCATAGCGGTCGCGCGCCCTCTCCGCTTTCTCCAGATCGTCGTATGGGCCCAGATACACACGCGTTAGCCCGTCCGGGCCCCGTCGCGCGATCACGGGGAGGCCACGGTCACGATACCTCCGCTCCACCTCCCCTGCGTTGTCCAGGATGGAGAAAGCCCCGACCTGGACCAGGCTGCATTGCAGCATCTCCGACATCTGGAGAACGGTGATCCGGACACGGGCGGTTCCCTGACCCAGCATCTCGATCTCCCGTGCCGCGGCGCGCGACAGATCGATGATGCGGTCGTCGACGAACGGACCACGGTCGTTGATCCGCACCTCGGTCCGGCGACCGTTGTCCAGGTTGTCCACACGTACCCGGGTGCCGAACGGCAGTCGCTGGTGAGCCGCCGTCATGTCCTCCATGTCGTAGACTTCCCCCGAGGCCGTGCGCTTCCCGTCGAAACCCGGGCCATACCACGACGCGACCCCCTCCTGCGACCACTCGCTGTCCACGCTCGTCATCGGAGGAGGCGTGGATCCGCCGCACGCGGACCACAACGGGGAAGCTGCGACAACTGCCAGTCGCACGAGAAAGGATGATCGCATGGGTTTCAAACTACGGCCGCACGGCGTTGAGCGGGAGACAGATCGACCGTGAACGAATGTACGATTGCGTCCTCCCTCCCGGTCCCCCAGGATGTGACAGGGCGCCACACGGCATCGACGGGCCCCAACCACCGCATGGAGAGAGCGATGAAGAATACCGAATACAGCATGCACCGCACCCTGTCCGGCGTCGAGTTCGGGGAGGCAGTGGACAGGGTCACCGCTGCCCTCAAGGAGGAAGGCTTCGGGGTGCTGACTCGCATCGACGTCGACGAGACCCTGAAGACGAAGATCGGAGTGGACTTCCGCCCGTACGTCATCCTTGGCGCCTGCAACCCGGCGCTCGCGCACCAGGCCCTGTCCGCGGACGACAATATCGGCCTCATGCTGCCCTGCAACGTGGTGGTGGCCGCGATCGAGGGTGGAACGGAGATCGCGTTCGTGCGGCCGCACGCCAGGATGGACATCGTTGACCTTCCGGTCATCCGGGGCATGGCTGACGAGGCGCAGGCGAGGCTCGAGCGGGCGCTTCAGGCAGTTTAGGTGTACCGTCTCAAGAACTCCGCTGTCATTCGAACGCCGATCCACTCCGCCCGGCAGCGTTACGGCTCCTCGAAGTAGCGTTGCTACGCCTTCGTCGCCGCGCCTTGCCGGGGCGGGCGTCTCGACGCTCTCGGTGACTACCAGACTCTTAAGACGGTACACCGGCTTCACTCGCCCCGACCGGGGACGAAGGCGGAAGGCGGTCGATGCGGATGGCCTCGTCGGTGAGCCGCAACGCCACGTGCAGTCGCTCCGCAACGGCCGTCCGTACGGATTCGCCTCAAAACGTCGGCCGAAGTACCCAAAGGCCGCTGTTCATGTCCGACACGTAAAGATACCCGTCGTGCATCTGAGGAGCCCATGTGCACGTCCCGGAATCGGAGACGCAGGCCCCGCCCACGTCATACTGGACGCTGGCCACCTGCCGCGCCTGCCTGTCGAGCTCCCCCAGGAGGCGTCCGGACACATCCACCGCGTGGAGTCCGTTCTCGTACCACGAGAAGTACGCGATCTCCGAGACTTCATCGACCCAGAAGTTGTGGGGTGCCGCGCCGGCTACCGTGAAGCTCGCCACCTGATTCGGATTCGCCAGATCGTTCACGTCGATGACGAGCACCTTGCCGGGAACGCCGATCTCGTCGCCGAGGAACACGTAACCGGACGCCGGCCAGTACCAGGCGTTGTGGACCCGGTAGCCCGGAATCACCACGCGGCTCACCTCGACGGGGTTTGTGGGAGACCCACCTGCTACGCCGTTTCCGACGTCGAGGATGATCAGTCCGGATTCCCAATGAGAGAGAAACGCGAGGCCGTCGCGCACGTACACGTCGTGCAGTAAGCTCCCTCCGCCGTAGAACGACGCAACGATCTGCGGATCGGCCGAGTTCGAGATGTCCAGCACCCGCAGACCGGCGCTCGGCCCGGAGCCGTCCACCACGATGTACGCATGGTCTCCGTCGATCCACACGTTGTGGATGCCGGGCGTCAGATCTAGCGGCGCAAATCGGGTAATCACGGTCGGATGATGCGGGTCGGCAAGGTCGAGGAGCGTGATTCCGTTCTGTAGGTCGTTCGAGCCCTCGTGCGTGATGATCGCCAGGCTACCGTCGGCGCTGACCTTCACGTCGTTGACCGTCCGGGCATCCACCTTGACGGAATCGATCAATACGGGCGCGTTTCGCACCGAGATGTCCCACACGAAAAGGGCGTCGCCGCACTGTCCGCCGGGTACCGAAATGCGGCACACGCCCCCCCAAGTCCCGGTGTAGGCGGCATCTCCGTGCTCCCAGTGATCGGACGTGAAGCGGGTCTCGATCTTCTCGTTCCACTCGGTCTGAAACGAGCCGGACGGTGCGTTTCGGCTCGTGATGCTCACGTTCGCCGTGTCGGCGACGACGCCGGACTCGGCTATCACCTGCGCAGGGCCGACCGCGTAGCCGACGAACTCACCACCGGCCGTGATGAGGCCCGCGAAGCCGGGCTCCACCTTCCATGTGACCGTAGGATCCACCACCGGCTGACCCTGGTCGTCCGCCACCGACACATCGAAGTTGAGCACTTCGCCCTGGCGGGCGCTGGAGGCACCTCCCGTGACATCGAGTGTCACGATCGGCGGGCCGTCGTTGGGCTCGACGGGTATGCCGGAGTCGCTGCACGCCGCCAGGCCGAGCGCAGCGAGCACCGCCACACCGCACGCGGCCCGGCGAATTCGTCGCCGAAGAACCGTGCGAAGGGTCAGCGTCACCTGGTACCTCCTGTTCACGTCTACTATTTGGATAGCCTCGCTGCCGACGGTCGTTCCTGCGCTGAACACGCGTATACCCCCTGTGCGCGGCCGCACCCCATTACTCGGACAGGCTCCTACATAACCGAGGTAACGTCGATCGTTCCCGTGCGGTGCCCGGGCCGGTTTGCCGTCGTCGCGGCTCATACACTAGCATGGACGGCCGGAAACAAGGCTTACGGCCACAGAACAGGAACGTGTATGTCCGTCAAAAACGTACGCGCTGGCATGTTCGCCCGACTGAGAACCTCGCGCATGGCAGCGTCGATCGTCGCGCTCGTGGCGCTCGCGGGTACGCTGGCCTACGCGGCCGTTCATACGCGTCTGGAGTCGTCTGTGCCGGCGGCGGACGAGGTCCTGTCCGCGCCTCCAGAGCGATTCGAACTCCGGTTCAGCGGTCCGGTGAACGACGCGCTCAGTGTCGTCGTCCTCACCTATCCGTCCGGTGATTCGGTCAGCCTGGATGTGTCGTCGCCGGAGGCCGACCTGAAGATCCTCGTCGCCGACACGCCTCCCCTCGAGCAGGGAGTGCACCTCGTCCGCTGGAGAACGGTGTCGGCGGACGGTCACCCGGTCGACGGCGAGTTTCGCTTCACGCTGGCGGGCGCACCGCAAGGTGACGGACGGCTCCCCAATGATTCCGCGGCCACGAACGCGAGGCTCGAAACGGACCCCGGCACATCGATCGATACGACCACGCAGCAGCCGGCGCTCGGGGCCGCTCTCATCGCCGGACTCGGCCTCGCCTGTCTGCTAGGGTTCGCGGGGCTGCTGTGGTTCTGCGGCGCTCTTCCGCTCCTGCAGGAACCCCGGATCCGGACGTTTTGCCTCGCTCTCGGGTGGGCAGCCCTGGGTCTTCTGGCCGTGGACCTGGTGAGCTGGGTGAGGCAGGTGGTGCCATCCGGCACGGGGTTCGCCGGGGTCCAGGCCGCGCTCGGCTCGCGCTCGGGTCTCGTGGCGACTCTTCAACTGGCGCTCATCGCGGGGGCGCTCTTCAGTTTCCGACGCAGCGGGCGAGCAGCGGCGGTGAGCGCGCTCGTCGCGCTCGTGGTCGGAGCCGCCTCGGGGCACACCGCGGCGATCTCCCCGTGGCTCACGATTCCGGCCAACGCCGTTCACCAGAGCGCCGCCGCGATCTGGCTTGGTGGCCTGCTTCTGCTGGTCCTCGCCCCGGATGCGCCGACGGATGGGTCCGACGGATGGCGATTCCCCGTGGTGGCCCGGTCGGTATCGGCGGCCGCCCTGTTCGCGGTCGTGCTGATCGCCGCCTCGGGAGTCGTGCAGTCGTTTCAGTTCGTGGACGACCTGGGTGCATACACGAGCACACCATACGGTCGGGGCCTGCTCGTGAAGTGGGCGGGATTTCTGATTCTCGTGGGATTCGGCGCCTACCACAGATTCCGCGTCATGCCGCATCTGGAGGAGGAACGAGACGGCCGGGCCTTGCGGCGGATGGTACGCCTCGAGACGATCGTCATGCTGGCAGTCGTCATGGTGGCCGCGTGGCTGGCGCGGGTTTCGCCGCCCGCTGGACATTAGTCATCAGGTTACAGCTCGCCCTTGAAGGAACGGCCCGGACGCGAATCCGGGCCGTTTCGGCCCGAGTTGCTGTCAGGCAGGCTCGTCTGCCAGTGGCGATCCTCCCCCAACGTCAGGGGCCGGAGAACCATCTGCCTTCGCTCCCTTCTTCGCCCCGAAACGCTCCACCGTGCCCTGAATCACCACGTAAAACACGGGGATCATAAACACGCCACTCGCCGTGGCGATGAGCATTCCGCCGAGCACAGCCGTACCGAGCGAGACCCGGCTCGCGGCGCCCGCGCCCGAGGCGACCACCAGCGGGATCACACCGAGGATGAAGGAGATGGCCGTCATCAGGATGGGACGGAAACGCAGGTGCGCCGCCGTAACCGCCGCTTCGACATAGTCCTTCCCTTCTTCTCGTTGCTGCTTGGCAAACTCCACGATCAGGATGGCCGTCTTGGCCGACAGCCCGATCAACAGGACCAGTCCGATCTGCGTGTAGATGTTGTTGTCCAGGCTCCGCAAGCCGGTGAACAGCAGTGCGCCCAGGATCGCCATCGGCACACCCATCAGCACGGCGAGCGGGATCATCCAGCTCTCGTACTGCGCCGCCATGAACAGGTACACGAAGAGGATCGCCAGGCTGAAGATGATCGGTGCCAGGTT
>JAUVTH010000259.1 GCA_030601615.1 Gemmatimonadota bacterium | reverse complement strand
GGCGACAAGGAGTGCTTCTTTACCGGGGAAGAAGTGGTACAGGCTGCCACTGTTGACGTCCGCCTCGCTCAGGATGGAGGCTACAGCGGTGCCGTCGAAGCCTTGAGCTTCGAACAGACGTGCCGCGACGCTCAGAATCCGATTCCTCGTATCACTGGCCATGATGTTGATTAAACAATCAACGAAAAAGGCGAGCTTGTCAAGTCCCGTGCGCGGTGCCGCCTGAGACGGGAGCCTGAGCGACAGCAAGATCGTCGAAAACAGTTGAACATACGATCAAGCATTAGCGGTTGCGGAGGGAAGTCAGAGGTGACGCGGCATCGGATCTCGGAGGATCCGGCGTACTTGATCGCAATTTCAAGAAAAACCGAGGCTCAGAACAACTCCGTCTGCGTCTGTACGGGCTCCATGCACAACCGGTCGTCGTTCGCCACGTAGTTCACGTGTGTGGACACGGGGAAGAACTGGATGTCGTCTTCCGGACGCGGCTTGAGCAGGGGCTCGAGCTCCCACGGTATAGTGTCCGGGTCCATCCAGAGGTTGAAGTGCTCCGGGTCCACGATCACGGGCATGCGATCATGCAGGCTGCGCAACGCATCGTTGGCCTCGGTCGTGAGGATCGCGCAACTCTCGACGATAGATCCGTCTTCCGCCTTCCACCGATCCCACAATCCGGCGAAGCCGAAGGGCCGTGCGTCCGACAGACCGATCCAGTACGGTTGCTTTCGGCGGCCCGCCACCTGCCATTCGTAGAACCCGTCTGCGACGATCAGGCACCGGCGGTTCCGGTACGAGTCCCGGAACGACGGTTTTTCCGCCACGGTCTCGGAACGGGCATTGATCAGAGGCTGGCTGCTGCCCGTGTCTCGGGCCCAGTGTGGCACCAGTCCCCAGCGCATGGTCGCTACTTCCCGTGGCAGCGGTGATCCCGCGGGAGCCAGGTGGAGGCCCGGGTGTTCTCTCAAGCCGGCTGGTGCCCGCACGACCTGCACGTCCTGCGTGGGCGCAATGTTGAAGCGTGGCGCTACGTCAGGGACCTCGTCGAGGCGGAACAGCGCCGCCCATTCGTCCGCCGGGGTGGCGAGCGTGAATCGACCACACATGGAACAAAAGATACTTCGGCGCCGCGCCGGGCGCGAAGCGCGGCGCGGAACCCTGCCTGCCCGACAGGGTTTGTATGGATGACGGCGCCGGATTAGTTTGGATCAAGCCGGAGTCCAACAGCTGCAGGATCTCGATCGGCAACGTGGTCGTATGTATGAACCGGGAGTCACGGGATGAGTGACAAGGTGGGTTTCGAGAAGAGGTACCGGGTAGCGCTGGCGGCGGGTGTTGTCGTCGTGGCGCTCCAGGCTGGCCTTTTCGCGTGGGGTGGTTCGGACGATGCCGACGACCAGCGGTCAGAGCGGTCGGTAGCCCGGCTCATCGATCTGCCGGAGAGCAACGCTCCCCTGGAAGATGTGGCCGAAGTCGTCACGCCGGAGGCGGAAGAGAACGTGACGCCGAAGCAGGCCGATGTCGCCACCCTCGCCGCCATCCCCTCGATTCCGAAGCTCACTGCGGCCATGGCGAATGCGATCCAGCCGATGATGTTCATGGAGAATCTCGAGGAGTCGGAGGCCGAGGAGAATCCGGCGGCCACGTATGCGACTTCATCCGACTTCCTGGTTGCGTCGACTTCGAACTCCCAGCCGCTTCGTGCGATCGACGACCGACCCGTATCCGTTCTCGCCGCGATCGGTGGGTCCGGGGGAATCGGGATCGGCGCAGGTGGCCCGCACTGCAAGCCGGCCAGGCCGGGCTTGTTCACCCGCAGCCCTGTTGTGTCGGGCCTTCGGTCGCGGATCGGAATCCCTCGCCTGTAACGCTGCGGATCACGGCCCCGGGGCCGTGTCCGCTGGCTCTTCGGTTCGCTGGCCGGCCAGTCCGCGAAGCAGGTTGAGGCCGCGCTCCCGGATCTCCTCCTCACCCGATTCGACGGCCCTTCTCGCGGCCTGATCGAGGACGTTTCGCGTCGATTCCCCCATGGCGTCCGGATCGAGCTCGATTTGCGGATTCGTAGCCTGGCCCGTCAGCCGCAGGGCGAGCTCGACGGCTCCTCCGGCTGCCAGGTAGCGACTGATCACCTCTCCCGCGGCGCCCGCCGCCGAGGCCGCGCCGCGGGCCAGGGCAGAGTCGGGTCGCACGAGGGCCCCCATGTTCAAACTCCCACCGAATCCCAGCGCCCCCTGCAGCTCCGCCACGAGCTCCGAGCCGCTGAAGTCGCTCCCGTCGAGCACGATCAGGCCGTCCTGAATCAGGAATGGTGAAGTCCAGCGCGTGAACTCGAGGTCCCGGATGCTCTCGAGGCGGAGGAACGCGAGGATCCCGTCGGTCAGGGCGTTCGACGCCAGGCGGCCGTCCCGGATCTCGAACCGCCCGATCCCATTCAACGCCCGCGTAACGGGTAGCGCGAGCGAGTCCAGGCCACCCTCCAGCGAGAGGTCCATCGTCAGAGATCCCGAGATGAGGCTTCCAAGTGGAGTGTTCTGGGCGAGGTACTGTTCGGCACGCACGCCCTCCAGGGAGATGTCCAGGAGGAACGGCTCGGAGGCCACCTCGCCCAGCTGAAGCGCACCGCGGGCAGATCCGGTGCCGCCGTAAATGGCGAAGCGAGTGTCATTCAGCTCTATCCTGTCCCGGCCGATCAGGACCTGACCCTCCACGTCCGAAAGCCGATACGGCAGACGCACGAGCGAGTCGAGGCGGAAAGTCACGCGGCCCGTTACAGGCAGTCGGTCGGGCCGGCGGAGCTCTCGTTCCGTGGCCCAATCTTCCGGCGACCGGCCTTCGAGCGGACGATCCGCCAGGCGAGCCCAGGCGATGCGTCCGTACCCGACCTCGTCCCGGGCGGGCCCCAGCAAGGCGTCGAGGTCCAGTCTCTCTCCGTCGACGGATGCTTCGACCACTGGCGCTCGCGGATCGTCGATCGCCAGCGGCCCGAGCAGATCGTGCACGACGCCCGTCGTTCGCATCTCATCACCGGCCGCGATAACGGTCACGTCGTTCCAGCGCGCCTGGCTGCCCTCGAGATCGATGACGGCCGATGGAATCTCGAACGCGCCCACGAGCTGGCCGCCGGTCAGGGCCACGT
>JAUVTH010000051.1 GCA_030601615.1 Gemmatimonadota bacterium | reverse complement strand
TCGAAGCTCGAAGCGTTGCCGAACGTCTTCACGTCGAACCCGGCATCACGCAGGGCCTCCGTGATCTGAGCGGCCGCGCCTGACTCTCCCGCACCGTTCAGCACTTCCACGCTGATCCGGCGCGCGAACGACTCGGGCGAGATCGACGAGGGTAAGCCCCCGAATTCCGAAGATTGATCCGGCGTCTGCAGCGTCCGGCCGCGCCACTCGAAAAGGTACGAACCCAATAGAACGCCCGCCGTGAGCAGGACGGCGACGAGCAGCATGGTTTGTGCCCGGGCGATCACGGCCCCACCAACTGGTTCCATGAGTCCACGGAACACTTCATCAGCGGGCGCCTCTTCTCGAGAAGGCGGGTCAGCCTCTGACCGACCACGACCGCGAGCACATCGTCCCCATCGGCCGGAAGTCGGTCCCGGAGCGACGCACGTTCCACGCTCTGAAAGTCCCTTCCCGGCTCCAGGTAGTCAGCGAGGATCAGGTACTTTCCGAGATCGTCCAGGTCCGGGTGACCGACCGGGTGGTATGCGATCGCATTCAGCAATGAGTCATCCTCGACGCCGTCCGCCCTCAGCCGGGCCGCGCACGCGGGAGCGTGAGCCACCGGATCCGGCCAGCCGTCGCCCGCCAGGGCACGGAGATCCTCGTCGGAAGCGTCCTTCAGAGCGTCATGAAGAACACCCGCCGCTCGCCAGCGCATCCGCTCCCCTTCCGGGACGCCGAGGCCGGCCGCCCACGTCTCGAGGAGGTCGCCTACCCGTACGCTGTGCGCGTAGCGCTTCTGGCCACACCGCGCCCAGTCGGGCAATTCAGCTGCGGATCCGGCGCGCTCGACTAGCGTGTGCATCCCGAATCGGCTCCCCTGGTTGCGAGTCGGTCGACCGGATCGACGCTCCCTCCGACGGGGCTGTCCCGTGGAGACCGTATAGATAGATATTCATTGAGAGCGGCCGCATCAACGGGTCGGCCGGACCGAGCCGTGAGAACCGTGGCACGGCGGGCCGAAGGAACGGAAACGGGGGAGCGAAGCGGTGGCGATTCGCTACGATCCACTTCTCATAGCGGGGCTCGCCAGGCAAGCGCGCGGAAAGTGGACGGGCCGGCGAGTCGAGGGCCTGTGGCTGGATCGCGACCGCCGCGAGGCCTGGCTCGTGTTTGCCGATGGCTCCCACGAGGATCGGGCGGTGGGCTTCCTTCTCCACCCGACCAGCGGCTTCATCATCGCCACACCCACGGTCCCGCCCGAAGATCCACTATCAGGACGGCGAATTTCGTTCCGGAAGCTGTTCGTGACCGCGGTTGAGGCCCCGGTCGATGAGCGTCTGATCGTGGTGGAGCTGGCTGGCGGCCTCCGCGATGTGCACACGGACCTTCCGCCCGTGTTTCGTCTGTACGTCGAGCTGCAGACCAATCAGTGGAACGCTCTGCTCACGCGCGGCAGCGACGACGCGATCGAGGCGGTCCTGTGGCCGCGTACCGCCGGGGCACGCGCCCTCCGACCCGGAGCCATTTACGCACGGCCGGAGGGAGCGCGCGACTGGGCTGGCCGGTGTCCCGACACTCGCGAGTGGTCGAGCCTCCTCCTGGATCACTCACCGGACCAGCGGCGCCGCGTGTTGCTCCAGTCGGCCGCATGGTCCAGTGCCCTCAACGTCGACTGGGTCCTCGGCGACGCGTCCACAAGCGACGACCCCGCGAGCCTGGCAGCGGCGCTCGAGCGATACCGGAGTCTTCGTGATGCACCCTCCGACGAGGCCTGGTTGCTCTCCCGTGGAGAGACTGCGCAGCCATATCCCCTTCCCCTGGAGGCTGGATCGGGACCGTACGCCGGGTTGCTGGAGGCGATGTACGCCGCAGCGAGCCAGGCATCGGTATGGCCCCGCGACGACGATCCCGAAGCCGGTGTCACGATGCCGTCTGACGAAGCCCGGGAAGCAGTGCGACTGGAAGGTGTGCTGCGCGATAAGATCAAGGGGCTCGAGCGACGACGTTCGGCACTTGGTCGCCAGCTCGAGGGTGAGTCCGCCGAACATCTGCGAGAGTTGGGACATCTGCTGCTGGCACGCCAGTCCGATATTCCGCGTGGTGCGACCAACGTGTCGCTGGAGGGGTTCGAGGGATCCCTGGTGCAGCTCGAGCTTGACCCGAGGCTGAATGCGGTTCAGAACGCCGAGCGGTACTACGAGAGAGCACGCCGGCGTGACCGGGCCGCACGGGCCCTGCCGGGACGCCTCGCCCGCATTACGGACCGGATCTCCAGACTCGAAACCGGTCTGGCCAGTCTGCGGGAGGCGGGGCCGACGGCCGAGTTGTGGAGCCTGGTCGGAGGGCGACCCGAATCGGGTGGCTCGGAGACCGGACCACGAAGCGGCAGGACGCCCGGGATCCTGCCGTATCGCCGGTACCGCACGTCAAGCGGCCTCGAAGTCCGTGTCGGACGATCGGCCCGGGGCAACGACGACCTGACGTTTCGCCACTCGGCCCCGGAGGATATCTGGCTGCACGCCCGCCAGGCGGCCGGCTCGCACGTGATCCTGAGATGGGAGCGGCGCGACCAGAACCCACCGCACGCGGACCTGGTGGAGGCAGCCGTCCTCGCGGCCCTGAACAGCGAGGCGCGGCACAGTGGCGTCGTGGCCGTGGACTGGACTCGGCGAAAGCACGTCCGGAAACCGCGGAAGGCGCCCCCGGGAGCCGTCGTTCCCGAGCGAGTCACGACCCTGTTCGTCGAGCCCGATCCACAGGTCGTCTCCAGACTGGCGCTGGACGACTGAACGAGGCGGGCCCGCCATCCTCATGGACAGCGGGCCCGTTGGCGCCCTGGCAGGTCGCCGAACAACCCTGGAAGGACTTCAAATCAGTCCGTCGTCGGTCGCTCCACAGGCTTTCGCGGCATCATTTCGTCGCGCATCGCCAGGTGATAGGCCGTCGCCGCGACCACCACGGCCGCCTGCTTCAGGTCGTCGAGCATCAACCGCTCGTACGTGTCAGCAGCGGTATGGTGGGTGAAGGTTCCGTACTCGATCGGGTCCTGGATGAAGTTGAAGCCCGGGATTCCCGCCGCGTCGAACGCCAGGTGATCGGTACCGCCCGTGTTCCCGTGCTTGACGGCAACCACACCCAGGTCACGGAAGGGCCACAGGATCTGCTCGAAGACGGGGATCGCCGCTTCGTTGCTCTGGTCCCAGATACCTCGGAGCCGGCCGGTGCCGTTATCCACGTTCAGGTAGGCGGAGATCTTCGGGTGAAGGTCCTGGTGATTCTCCACCCAGCCCCTCGAACCCAGCAGCCCCTGCTCTTCACCAGCCCACAGCGCGATGCGGATCGTCCGGCGCGGCTGCAGGTCCAGTTCCTTCAGGATCCGCATGGCCTCCATCATCACCAGTGATCCGGCGCCGTTGTCGGTGGCGCCCGTGCCGTAGTGCCAGGAGTCGAGGTGGGCTCCGATCATCACGTACTCGTCGGCGAGATCCGAGCCGGGAATGTCAGCCACCGTGTTGTACGACTGGAGGTCGTCCGAGAAGAACCGGTTCTGCACGTCGATCTCCAGCTCGACCGGGACGCCGCGCATAACGTTGCGGTAAATCTGGTTGTACTGCTCGCCGGACACGTTCAGCTCGGGCGGCGGCTCGGGGTTGTCCGGATCGCGCCCCGCTCCGCTTCCGCCACCCCGCACCAGCGTGTACTCGCGAGAGGATGGCACGAGGAGGCCGCCGATTCCCTCTTCGGCCAGGAACTCATTGATGGCCTCGCGGACCTCCCTCAAGCGCCGCCACTCGGCGATCCTCCGCTGCCTCTCGGCCGGGTCCATCTGCGGACGCCCCTCTCGCTCCTCAGCCGGCTCGAGAAGGTCCTCGAGCGGAGTACGCAGGGGACGAGGCTCCCAGTCCGGGCTCATCTCGACGGGGGACCTGGAAAGGATCCAGGCGCCGGTCAACTGGCCACGGTACCTCTCGAGGTCAGCTACGGAGTCGGCCTCGATGATGACAGCTGGACCGGTAACCATGCCCGGAGTGCTTCCCGTCCAGCCCGAAGGCTGCGCCACGAGCGGCTGGACGAACGGAGTGACGATCCTGCCGCTGTACGACACGCGCTCCCATCCGCGCCCGAATTCACCCCATGGCTCGATCTGGACGTTGGAGAGGCCCCATTCCTCGAACATCTCCGCCGTCCACTCGTTCGCCCTCGTCATCCCGGGCGAATTGGTGAGGCGGGGACCGATCACGTCTGTCAGGTAGCCCGCGAGCTCCTCGATCTGAGAGTTCTCCAGACCCTCGACTCGGATACGCTCGACGGCGTTCATGTCGACGGCTTCCTGCGCGATTTGCGCCGGCGCGGCAGGCGCCAGGGCCAGAACCGCCGCGGCCGCGACGATCGTACGGACCATGCGTCGCTTCACGAGATGCCTCCATTGTGCGGTAGCTGCGTTCGACCGACTTCCGGCCGGCCACCCGCCGGAACCGGAACGGTGGAGATGGCTCCACCTCTTCTATCTGCAAGCATGAATGCCCGGGGCTGCGAAAACGTTTAGTAGCAGTACCCCTTCAACATCCGTCTAGTGGACGATCATGAGCCTGCCGGATCGCACCTCGTCACCGAGCTGGAACACGTACAGGTAGGCTCCCGACGCCGCCTCGAGCCCGTCTGCAAGCAATCCGTCCCACGTCACTCGCGGCAGGCTGCCGGTCGGCGTGAGCACGTTCGTCTGACGGACGAGTCGACGTCCCGCCACGTCGTACACCTCGAACACCAGGGTCCGTCGGTCATCCTGCGCCTCCTCGGGAACGCTGTACGGGAAGGTCATCACCTGGCCGCCGCCTGTCCGCAGGGGATTCGGGAACGGGGGCTCGATCTCGAATCGCGCGTCAGGACCCGGCGGATTGACCGGCTCGTCCCGCAATTCCTCCAGACGAGACGCTGCGGCCTGCTCCGTGTCCGCCGCGAGCAGCCAGAATCGGACGGTCCGACTCTCTCCTGCGGCCAGGTTGAACGGGCCGACGCTGAGAAGGGACGCCCTGTCGGTGGCCGTCGCAAACCCGGGGAGGGTCGATGGATCACCCCCTCGCACCAGGTCGAGCTTCACTGCCTCCTCGAATGTGTCCCACAGGACGCCACTGTCGGCCTCGTACGCCCCTCCCAGCACCGGAGTACCGAGCGGGACCGATACTCGCCCGACGACATCTCCCTCCGAAGCGAGCACGACGAGCGGCCCTCCCCCGTCTCTCGATTCGGCGATGAGAGCACGCATCTCGTCCGACCAGCGAACCGTCTCACCGCCGGTCAGGTCCCAGTCCGCCAGGAACGCCGGGATCGCATCGGGAATGCGTCCACCCGTCACGTTCCGGATCGTGGTCGTTACGGTCAGGGCTCCCACCGATGCGACATCGCTCGCCTCAGCAGTCGCACGCACCTCGAGCCCGACGGGACTCAAGGCCTCCAGGTCGTCAAAACGGTATTCGACCCGCGCCGGCTGCACGTCGGTTTCCGATCGAGACGGTGCCCAGTCCGTTTCCGCGGCGGGGGCTGACGCCTTGATGTTCGCCCGGCCGAGCACCGTCGTGTACATGCCATCCGACAGGCGGCCGACTCCCGCGACGGCGAACCCGCCCGCTGTCAGGAGCTCGGTTCCCTGCCACATGAAGCCCTTGAACGCCGCTATGCGCCCGAACCGGCCAAAGTCGTTGCCACCGGCCTCCAGGTCCCCGGCCTCGAGTATGTATGCCCCGAACAGGTTGGGGGGACCGCTGACCAGAACCCGCGAGAGGACGATCCCACCGGACCCATCCGTGACTACGACACGAACCTGTCTGAGGCCCGACTCCGGGTCGATCGAAACGCCGAAAAGGGCTTCGTCCGAGGGCGCGAGCGCGGGAAGGTCGCGGGCCACGGGCGCCCTCCCCTGCGGAACGACCCACAGCTCACCACCGGGCCAGCTCGCTGTCCCACGGTTCCCGATCGCCACGTACAGGCTGTCGAACGTCCGGCGCGTGAGGGAGACCTGCAGAAGTCCGCCGGCGAAGGACGCGTTGGCCCTCTGAACCGCGCGCGGCACGTCCAGAAGCCCGTACCCGGCGTCGTTGTCCGGCCCGCTGACACCGATGTCCTCCGCGGTGTCGAGCAGGATCCGCTTCGCCTCCTCCGGACTGGCCGCCGGGCGGATCTGCAGCACGAGGGCCAGGGCACCCGATACCTGCGCGACCGAAAACGACGTGCCGGTTACCTGGAAACCCGTGAGGCGAGCGGCCGATGCGCCATCCGCCCTGACCTCGGGGACCTGGCCTGGAGCCACCAGCTCCGGTTTGATACCTCCGTTGCAGGGAGAGGGCCCGCGGCCGCTGAAGCCGGCGACCGCTATGCTCCCCGGCGTTCCCGTCGTCGCTCCGACGGCCATGCTGCGCAGCCCGGGGTCATCCCGAGCGCCCGGAGGAATCACCGAGCCGGGCTCCGACCCCGTGTTGCCCGCAGAGAACAGGACGGCGATGCCGGCCGCTTCCGCGGCATCGATCGCGTCGTACAGGATGTCCGAGCACGGATCGAACCCGGCCGTACCGGGAAACAGCCCCCAGCTGTTGTTGATCACATCGGGGGAATCCGCCGTCGCCGGGTTTCCGTCCGGATCAAGAGCCCACTGGAATGCCTGCAGCAACACGGAGCGTCGCGTGTACACGTCGCCACCGAAGCGTTCGAATACGCGGGCGGCGATCCACTCTGCCCGTGGCGCGGGCCCCGTAACGATGTCGATTGGCGAGGAGGCCACGACGAAACTACCGTCGGGGAACCTCAGGGTGTCACCGGTCGCCAGAGCGCCGATCGATGAGACGGCTACCTGCGTTCCATGTCCGATCACGTCCTGCGGGATCGAGGCCCGCGTGAACGGGTCGAACCAGGCGGCACGGATGTTGGAGTGTCTTCCCCTCCACCGGGACGAGACCATCGCGTTCGTTCCGTCTACCCCGGAATCGAAGAACGCGATCGTGGTGCCCTCTCCCGTGACCCCCTGATCCCATACGGCGTCGGCGCCGATCGTACGCATCGCCTGGGACGTGAAGCTCGGATCGGCGACCGACCCCGCGATCGGTGAAAGACGTACCGGCAGTCGCTCGTCCAGGTAGATCCGAAGAACCGTGGGATCGGAAGCCAGTGCCTGTACCGCGGCCGGCGTGGCATCGGCCACCGCCGCCGGAACCACCCACAATCGCTCCCGGATCCTGAGCTGATCTCCCAGACGCTCTCGGACCGAGTCGAGGCGCACCATCGCGTTCACGGACCGGAACTGGAGCCGGGGGACGTGGTCTCCGGGTACGCCGGAGGGCACGGGCTCCGCGTGGAACTCCACGATGATCGGCACCGTGTCAGTCGGCACGGACCGATCCAACCGGGCCGCCAGCGCCGGGGCCAGCCGCGTTCCCGGCAGCGAGTCGGCGTCCTGTCCAAACGTCGCTCCGGGCAGCGCCAGCGTCGCCAGGAAGAGCGTCATGAGGATGAGTCGACAGCGATCCGCGGACGCCTCGAACCCTCTGTCTGTCGCTCTCTTCGAGCGTGTCCTCATGGTCCCCCTGCGAGCTGCCTGCCGCGCCTCTGATATACGAAGGCGAGCAACATAGGTGGGGCCGAGCCGGATTCCAACCACACCCGGCTTGCGCTTCGGTTCCTGTTCGGGTAGCTTGATTTCGGTTTCCGTTCGGTTCCAGACATCGGCCGGCAGGAGAATAAGCCATGGCACTGACGCGACGGCAGAAGGAAATACTGGATTTCATCGAAGGCTTTCTCGATGACCGAGGCTATTCGCCGAGCTTCGAGGAGATCGCGGGTTTCTTCCAGTACCGCTCCCTCGCCACGGTGCACGAGCACCTCTCAAACCTCCAGGCCAAGGGCTACATCCGGAAGAACTACAACGAGAGCCGTTCCATCGAGCTCGCCCGCACGGAGATGCGACTCGCGGCCGTGGATCTGCCGCTTCTGGGAACGGTCGCCGCCGGACAGCCGATCGAGGCGATAGAGCAGAAGGAGGCGATCTCGGTGCCGGAGGACATGGTATCGGGCTCCGTCGCCCACTACGTCCTCAGGGTGCGGGGGGACTCGATGATCGAGGAGCAGATCCGGGACGGAGACTACGTGATCGTCAGGGCGCGCGACACGGCGAACAACGGCGAGATGGTGATCGCCCTGGTGGACGGCGAGTGCGCCACCGTGAAGAAGTTCTACGCCGAGCCGGACGGGAGCGTGCGTCTCCAGCCCGCCAACCCCGACCTGGACCCGATGTACTACGCGGCCGAGCGCGTGATCGTCCAGGGTATCGTTGTCGGCGTCATCCGGAAGTACTGACTGACAGGTCGCCGCGAATGAAGCCAACCCGGGGCGCTTGAGGGTTGCGTTGACACCCATTTCGACTCTCCGGTAGCTTGCCGCCGTGCACTCTCCAGATGGTACGCTTTATCGCGCTACGGTCCACTACGATGGGTCGGGGTTCTCTGGCTGGCAGGTGCAGCCGGGCGTCCGAACCGTTCAAGGTGAGATCGAGGCCGTGCTGAGCCGGCTGGGCATCGGAGGACGGGTCATTGGAGCCGGACGCACGGACTCCGGCGTTCATGCCACCGGTCAGGAGCTGTCCTTCGAAGCCCCGCGGCGCTGGGTCATCCAAGAGCTGGCTCGCGCTCTGGATTCTGTGCTCCCCGATGACGTGTGGATCGAGACGCTCCGGGAGGCCGCTCCCGATTTTCATCCGCGGTTCCAGGCCACGGGCCGGAGGTACGAGTACTACCTCGCCCCGGGGCTCGCCGGCCGGTCGCCTCACCGCCGGCGCGGCACGTGGTGGATCGATGACCCACCGGACCCGGAGGCACTGCAAGCGGTTGCTCGCGCGGTTCTGGGTCGTCACGATTTCGATGGCCTGTCGATGTCCGGACAGCCGGATGTGGCGACCGTGTGCACGATCGAGACAGCTGAGTGGGTGGAGACTCCGCTCGGTGATCTCCG
>JAUVTH010000227.1 GCA_030601615.1 Gemmatimonadota bacterium | reverse complement strand
CGCATGTTCATGGTGGTCAGCAGCTCATCCCGATTCACCCTGACATACACGAGCTCGACGCCCTCCGGAAGGTCGGGCTCGATCTCCGCGCGCAGCGACTCCTCGTCGAAGTTCTCATCCTCGTCCATCTCCGTGAGGATGTCCTGCCTCGCCGCCTCGATCTGCTCGGCCGACGGTTCGCCGCCCTCTCCACCAAATGCGTTCTGGACGTAGGCAGACATGTACGCGACCCGGTCCAGATCGACCCGTATGTCCACATCGGCCGTGCCGGAAAGATCCTCCTCCAGCATGATTCCGTACTCGAATTGCATGCAGCCGGCCGCAAACCAGGCGATCCCGGCGAAGAGGATTCCCCTCAGGTGCTTCATCAGTCCCTCCTGTTTCGGACTGCGTGTTCCGCTCCGGCCCGTCTGCCTTCCGCGTATACATACGGGCTTCTGCAGCGAAGGTTTCCGGTTTGCCGCACCGCCCGAGAGAGCTCCATACTCCGGGCTCGACTCTCGACGAGGAGAAAACACATGACCGAGGCGATCCTCACGACGGACGGATCCCTATCATTCGTTCACGTCTCGGCTGGTTCCTCAAGCAGCGGTTGCCCGCGCACCTGGCGGACTGGCTGATCTGACGTCTCCTGGCGCGCACGGATTCGAATTGAACACCTTGTGCTGCGCGTGGTGCCGCTGGAACACGGACAGTTTGAAGTAGATGAACGAGAGGAGGCCCGAGCGAACGAGCCGCCGGCCCATCTCGAAGGCTCGGCGACAACGCAGACCCGCCGCCAGGTACGTCCGCAGGAACCTGCCCCAGCGCCCGAGAATGGCAGTCCACGAGTAGAAGTCCCGGTTGATGCTCTCGAACGCCCCGAAGACTTCGGCCGGGCTGACGTTACGGGGCGTAAACACCAGGTGGTCTCCCTCGTAGTGCGACAGGTCGTGGTCGAAGATGCGGCCCTCGGCCTCGATCTCCCGGTGGAACGGGGTTCCCGGAATCGGAATCGAGATCGAGATCAGGAGGGCACTCGGATCCACTTCCTTCAGTTTCTCGGGCACACTGCGGTAGTAGTCCGGGGTGTCCTCGTCGAGCGCAAGCATGAACCCGGTGAAGATCAGGATCCCACGCTCCTTGAGCTTCAGGAATTGGTCCTGGTACTCCTCGACCCGGTTCTGCCGTTTCTGGACGGCCAGGAGGCTGGGCGGGTTGAGTGACTCCATGCCGATGAAGGCCATCGCGCAGTGCGCGTCTGACAGCAGGTTCACGAACTCGTCGTCCCGCAGGCAATTGAAGCTGAACTGGTATCCGACGCCCCACAGGTCGAGCTGAGCAATCTCACGTAGCAGATCCTTCGCGTACGCCATGTCCCCGCCGAAGTTGTTGTCGTAGATCATCGCCATCTTTCGCCGCGGCAGAGACAGCCCCCCGGTGGCCGTAAGGTCCCGGATCACGTCCTCGATCGGGCGCTTGCGGTATGGGGCGCGCTTGATGTTGAGCTGGCAGTAGGTACAGGCGAACGGGCAGCCGCGCGTCGCCTCCGTCACCACGGGCACCGAGTACGCGGGCTCGACCAGGTCGTACCGAGGCGGAGGAATGTCGCGCAGGCACGGCGCCAGGGGAGAGTCGTACCGTCGACGCAGCCGGCCGGCCACCAGGTCCTCCACGACGCCGGTCCAGACGGGCTCGGCTTCGCCCACCACCACGGAATCGAAGTGGGGGGCCACGAGCTCCGGGAACGTGCTCGGATACTTGCCTCCGGCGATCAGCATCTTTCCGAGCCCCCGGAACCGGGCCGCCACCTCGTAGGCGTGTGGGGCGCAGAAGTCCATGAAGCTCAACGCGATGCAGTCGGCGTCCGTCTCGTAGTCGATCGGGCGCACCATCTCATGGAGCACCTCCACTTCCACGATGTCGGGCGTCAGCCCTGCCAGGAGAATCCCCGACAGCGGAGGAGCCGGCGAGCGTGCGAAGTACGACTGCTCCTCACCCAGGTTCTGGAACAGGACAATGATCTGGAGCTTCAGCTTCGCCATCGGAGTCTCCAAGCGCTCGGGTTCCGGTTCGACCGCTTCCAGCCTCGCTCCCGTCGGTCAAGCGCGGATCAAGGACGAGGCTTGACCGCTGCTTGACCGGCCCCGTTGAGCGTGGAGTGGAAGATGGACCGATCCGATCCCCATGACCGACGGACCTGGAAGCGAACGATGAAGAACTCTCGATCAGAACGACACACTACCCTCGGCTGCGTCATGCTGGCGGGAGGTGCCCTGATGCTCCTGTTCTGGACGCTCTACCTCACCGGCGCGATGGACCTCGGACAGCACGATCCGGTGATCGCCGCCTTCGAGTCCGCCTTCGTCCTGGCGGACACGGCACTCGGCATCTTCCTGTGCGCCGCGGGCTGGACGCTCCTCCGCCAGGATCCCAGGGGGCCCTACCTGATGGTCATAGCGTCCGCGATGAGCCTGTACCTGGGACTGCTGGATCTGGCGTTCTACGCCCGCATGGGCCACTTCGAATCACTGACGGGCGCCGCCGCCTTCGAGCTCTGCCTGAACGCGATCTGCATCGTGGGTGGAATCCTCTGCCTGCGCCTGGGCTGGAACATGTTGCGATCGAGAGACGATGCTCCCGGTCATCAGACGGACGTGCTCCCCCTCTACCGAGGACCGCGGTGGTGGATGGGAGGTGCGGCATGAGTGCGGCGCGGACGGCACCTCGACTGGAACCGGTCCCGCTGGCGAGCTTCGCGTTCGCGCGGGCCTACGCGACGACGATGCGCCCGTACCTTCTGTTCGTGTCGGGCATTACCGGAATCGTGGGCATGGCTCTGATACCCGGCGTGCCGGCGCTCGCGGCTCTCGGAATAGGACTCGCCTTCTTCGCCTCGTATGGATTCGGTCAGGCCCTCACGGACTGCTTCCAGCTGGACACCGACTCGATCTCGGCGCCCTACCGTCCCCTGGTCAGGGGCACGGTCCGGCGCCAGCACGTGATCGCCGTCAGCATCGTCGGACTCGTCGCGGTCGGAGTGACGCTCACGGTCGCCCACCCGTGGAATCTGCCGCTCGTGGGAGCCTCGATCGTCGGCCTGGCCACCTATACATGGTTCAAGAGGCGTTGGTGGGCCGGCCCGTTCTACAACGCGTGGATCGTAGCAGTGTTGCTGCTGACCGGTGTCCTGGCCGGCCTCGGCGTCAGCGGCTGGCCCGAGTGGATCGACGGTTCGAGCCGTTGGGCGTCCGTGTCGCCTCTCGCCCTCGCCGGCACGGTGGTCGCGGTCTTCTTCGGCTACGCCAACTTCGTTCTCGCCGGCTATTTCAAGGACATTTCGGCGGATCGGCTGACCGGGTACGAGACGCTGCCGGTCAGGGCCGGACGCTTCGTGTCCTGTCTCGTGAGCGACGGGTTCGCGCTGGTGGCCGTCTCGGGCGCCCTCGTGGCGGCCGACGCTGCCGAGATCGCCTTCTCCCCGGTCACGGGAATCCACACGCTTGGCCTGGCCACCGGTGTCGTGCTGTCGGTCGTCCTCGTAGGCGCCGGGCT
>JAUVTH010000295.1 GCA_030601615.1 Gemmatimonadota bacterium | reverse complement strand
CCGTGGCTGCCGTTTTCCGGGCTGCGGCCTTCGCTTTACGGATGCACACCACGTCCGTCACTGGGCCGATGGAGGCGAGACATCACTGGGCAACCTGCTGCTGCTGTGCTCCTATCACCACCGACTCGTGCACGAGGAAGGATGGAAGGTGGAGTGGTGGGGCATGGGATTTCCGGCATTCGTCGATCCGCGGGGTCAGGTCAACTTTAACCCGCGCCCGCCGGCCCCTGAGCTTCCACCCGATCCCGTGACCGCACTGATAGCAGAGAACAGGAGCAGAGGCGTGGAGCCCGACTACTACACAGCCGGCGCACGCTGGAAGCACGAGGCTGACATCCCCAACTCCGTCTACTTCAATGCCCTCGAGGCGCTGGCCTGAGTATCGGGACGGGAACTGGCTGTTCGTCATGTCCAGGCGAACGACCTGCCTGTCACTTCGCAGCTAGAACGACACCTGCAGGTTGAGCAGAAACTGGTTGTCCGCCAGCGCCGGCCCCGTATTGGTGTGATCGATCGCCTGCGACACACCCACCAGGCTGTTGTCGAGGCCGATCGCGTATTGCAGACCCATCTTCGCGTGGAAACCGGGGTTCAGGTTGAATCCGAAAACCAGGAACTGTGTTCGATACGCTTCGGTCCCGAGCCCTGCCGCCGTCTCGAATGAGTCGTAGCGCGCCAGGAGGTCGAACGCCCCCCACAGACTGTAGCCACCCTGTACGTACCAGGCGTCTGAGGACAGCTTGTCGGCGTTTCCGCTCGGATCGTACTCCGCCCGCGCGTACTCGCCGGCAAACGACCATGTGCGATATCGCAGTCCTAAGTCGGCGCTCCACGCGAGCCGGTCGCCAGTGAACTCCGTGTAGCCAGGGATTCCCGCGCCAGTGCCCTCTTCATCGCCGGCGGGCCGGCTCACGGGCAACACGAGGTTCGCGCTGTCGCTCGCGAACGCGACATCCACACCGAACTCGTAGACGAAGTCCTCGAAGAACTCCACTTCACCGGCCGAGTTGTACGCCACCCGTCCCGCGACCAGAAACCGCCGATCGTCGTTTCCGAAAGTGGCGCCCTCGCCGTTGTACAGGCCTCCCCGGTACTTGAGGCGCTCCTCCAGGGCCACACCTCGGAGAGCCGCACCTACCTGTCGTCCGGTGGCGATGGCCAACGAGCCCTGCGACCGCTCGACCAGGGGAATCAGGTCCTTGGACCGCATGGCCTCCCGACCGAAACCCGACATCAGGAGACCGGCATCGAGGCGCAGTGCCTCGCCGCTGAGCGGCACGGACAGCAGGACGTCGAGGAGTCGCACCGCGTCGATCTCGAACTGGTACTCCGCCCGCAGCGCATAGTCGAACACGATGCCGACCTTCCCGGACAGTCCGAGTCGAGCGTCGTAGATCTCGAATCCGCTTACGCCGTCGTACCGGGAAGACTCGAGTCTGAGACCCGTCCGAAGCAGTCCGTCCAGCTCGAATTCGGGTAGCTCCTGCGCAGCTGCCCCGGTCGGCATCCCGGCGCCCAGCAGAGCCAATCCAAAGGCCGCGAGCAGACTCTTGCGAAGCGGATGCGACGTCATGTGTCTACCGTTCCTGTTTATTCTCTATTTGGCGGATTGATGTCGTCAGCGACCAATTCAGGAAACAGCCGCTTCCAACCCCCCAGCCCTACCGCAGCGTTGATCCAGAAGTGCGCTACAATGGAGGGAAACAGACTTCCCGTCCAGATTACCGGGATCACGAGCAGCGCCCCCAGCAGCGAGGCCCGCAGCATACCGATCGTCTTCTGATACCCGTGTGCGACGCCAAATGACACGCTCGTCAGAACCGCGGCGACCCAAACACCGCCGAGCGCGTCGGCGAACACGTGGTACATGAAGCCGCGATACAGGTACTCTTCACCGAGAGCAGCGATCGCCGCAACCATAAGGAACGCTCTCTGCTCGCGGCCGGTACGGGGCATCAGGACGTACGACAGTCGGCTCTCCGGTAGGCCCAGGGCCTGGCCGAGCCGCACGACGAGCCACACTACTACCAGCCCCGCCCCCGCCACGCTGGCAGCCCACACGAAGGCCGATCCCGGGGAATCTACCTTCCAACCGACCGCTGCCGGCGGTATGCCCTGCCAGGCAGAGATCCCGAACGCGGCCGCGGAAAGTACGCCGATCGAAACTGCGGCCGAGAAATAGACGGCCGACCGGGCCGCCGTCACCTCGGCCACGTGCTCCTCGCGCAGCCCCGTTCGGAACGCGAGCAGCGGCAAGCCGAGCGCCAGGGCGATCGCGAATCCGAGTGCGACCGGGGTGAAGGTCAATCCAGCTCCTCGCACGGGTGATTGGCAGCGGGGAAGCACCGTCCGGGCCATACCATACGGCCCCCGCGGTCGCCGGGAAACGGCTTGCGGATTGACACCGGCGTCCGTGAACCTGACGTTCCACTCCCGACTTTCAGACCACACGCCGTGGGCACGCAAACATGCATGTCGAAATCGCCGTAGCCCAATTCCGCCCCGTCAAGGGAGACGCGGCAGCGAGCCTGGACCGGATCGAGGAGTCGTTGGCTCGAATCCTGGCCGAGGGCCCGGTCCCGGACGTCATCGTGTTCCCGGAGACGGCGCTCACCGGCTACTTCCTCGAGGGAGGCGTCCGTGAGCACGCGATGCCTGCGATGCGACTCGCGTCCGACCTGGCTGAGCGGTACGTCCGGGCGG
>JAUVTH010000132.1 GCA_030601615.1 Gemmatimonadota bacterium | reverse complement strand
ATCCTCGGCAACGGCTCCGTGATGGGTTACAGCCTGTTCGGCGACAACTTCGAGCCGTGGATCGTGATGATTCTGCCACCGGGCGGCTTCTTCACGCTCGGATTCATCCTCCTGTGGTTCGGGTGGTGGAAGGAACGGCAGGCGGGGACGAGCCGCGTCCGGCAGTGGCCGCACGGCGTGGCGAGCGGAGAGGAGGCGCTGTGATGGGCGAGCTGTTCTGGATCCTCCTCTCGGCGATGCTGGTGAACAACTTCACCCTGCACCTCTTCCTCGGCCTGTGCCCGTTCCTGGGAGTTTCGGCGAGGGTGGAGACGGCCCTCCGCATGGGCCTGGCGAATATCTTCGTCCTCGTGATGACCTCGGTCTGCGTGTGGCTGCTCAACACGTTCATCCTGCCGTATGCACCGTATCTCAGGCTCATATCGTTCATCGTGGTGATCGCTTCGTTCGTCCAGATCACGGAGATGGCGATCAAGAAGTTCAGCCCGACGCTGTTCCGGCAGCTCGGGATCTTCCTGCCGCTGATCACCACGAACTGCGCGATCCTCGGATACGCGATCTTCAACACGAACCGGGGCTACGATTTCCTGCAGGGCCTGTTCTTCGCAATCGGGGCCGGACTCGGCCTGACCCTGGCGCTCGTGCTGATGGCGTCGATCCGCGAGACGTCCGAGACCGCCAGCATTCCGGCCATGGCCCGCAACATGGGTCTTGTCCTCATCATCTCCGGGAGCCTGTCCCTGGCGTTCATGGGCTTCGCGGGGCTGTTTACTTCATGACGACGAGTCAGCAACTTTCTGGCGCCTTCCCCCGTATCAGGTTGCTGAACGACCCTGGCAGGATTCTTCGGCAGCCTGCTAGTGGAGGTGCGACGTGACGACGTTCCTCGCGATCGCCGGCTTCGCGGCGCTGTTCGTCGTATTCGGCCTCTTCCGGCTTGCCGGGAAGGGCGGCTGCGGCGACTGTTCGTGCGACGCCGGCACGTGCCGGCTCGAAGACGACTCGCCGGAACCGCACGTCACGTGACACGTCGCTGAGAGAACCCTGCCGGGAGGATTCGTGATGGACAAGCACTGGGCCTACTGCTCGGCGTGTGACCGGCAGGTCGAGATCGCGGTCCGCCCGGGTGGACGAACAGACCCCGAGACCGGCGAGACCACGGACGAGATCGTCTGCCTCGAGGTCGGCCACACGTGCACCGGCGCGCTGTGCCCCATCATGGACGTCACGCCGGAGGAGATGCGCGAGGCGCTCGATCGCGTACGCGGTGAGGGAAGTGACACCAAAGAAGCCTGACACCCAAGAAGGGAAGTGACGCATGCCTACCGGAGTCGACTGGATTCCGATCGTCGCCATCGTGATGGGGACCCTGACCGTTCTGATCCCCCTCTCGATCATCACGTTGCGGTTCGCGATCAAGCCGATCGCCGAGGCGGTCGCGCAGATGAGATCCGGGGGTTTGGCTCAGGAGGAGCTCGCCATCATGCGCCAGCGGCTGGCGCTTCTCGAGCAGCAGTTCGGGGGGCTCGAGACCGAGGTGGACCGGATCGGTGAGGCGCAGGACTTTCAGGCCGAGCTGCTGAAACCGCCAGCAGATTCGTGATACGACTTGCCGCGGATCACGTTTCGCGGCTAAAGTAGGTTATTCTCCTCGCAGGTTGCTTGTACGTTTCCTCAGTAGGAGGCCGCGATGAAGCATGTGCTACCGTTGCATTCGTTTCCCGCCTCGTTCCTTTCCCGCTGGCAATCCGCCTCTCACACCCTTCTTCGCCGCGCCACGCTCCCTGTTCTGACCATGGCGCTCTTGCTGCTCGCAAGCGGCAGTCTGGTGGCGCAGGGCGTGACGACGGGTGGCGTCGACGGCGTGGTGACGAACGCGTCGGCCCTGCCGCTGGTTGGCGTGACCGTCACGGCGGTTCACCAGCCCAGTGGAACCACGTACCAGACCACTACGCGCTCGGGCGGCGTGTTCACGATCGGGGGCATGCGCGTCGGCGGCCCCTATACCGTGACGGCCACCATTCTGGGCCACCGTCAGGAGATCCAGCAGGGCGTCCATCTCGCGCTGGGCCAGAGCGCACGGCTGAGCTTTGCGCTGGCCGAGACGGCCATCGAACTCGACGCCCTCACGGTCGAAGCGGCCCAGGACGTAGTGCTCAACAGCGATCGGACGGGAGCAGCGACGGTCGTTCCTCAGGAGGTCGTGAGGACCATGCCCACGGTCCGGCGGAGCACGCGTGACCTGACGCGACTCGATCCGCGGAATGACGGCAACTTCAGCTTCGGGGGCCGGAACTGGCTGTACAACAACATCACGCTGGACGGCTCCTACTTCAACAACTCGTTCGGCCTGGACGACCCGGCGCCGGGCGGCCAGTCGGGCTCCGAGCCCATTCCGTATGACGCCGTGGAGCAGGTGGTTGTCCAGGTGGCCCCGTTCGACGTCCGGCAGAGCGGGTTCACGGGGGCCAGCATCAACACGGTCACGAAGAGCGGTACGAATGAATTCAAGGTCACCGGCTTCGCCTTTCACCGTAACGACAACCTGGTCGGGAACTCGGTGAGCGGCAACGAGGTGATCGCTAACCCGGAACTCACGGTCAACCAGTACGGCTTCAGCCTGGGCGGGCCGATCATCAAGGACAAGCTGTTCTTCTTCTTCAGCGGTGAACTCACGCAGCGGGACGACCCCGGATCGAACTTCGTCCCGTCCAGCGGTGGCACGCCGGCGTTCGGAGAGTCCCGGGTCGAGCAGTCGGTTCTGGACGCAATCTCGGAGCGCATGGCCACGGAGTACAACTTCGACACCGGGCCATACTCCGGCTTCGTCCACGAGTCTAAGAGCAACAAGGCGCTCTTGAAGGTGGACTGGAACCTGAACGCGAACAACAACCTGATGTTCCGCTACAGCCGGCTCGACGCGGAGCGTGACTTGCCGCCGCACCCGTTCGCGATAAGCATGTTCGATTCCGGTCGTGGGCCGAACGATGCGAGCCTTCCGTCGCAGAACGCGGGATACCAGATCAACAACGAGTTCAACTCCTACGCATTCGAGTGGAACTCGCGCGCGGGTTCGGGCAAGTGGGCTAACCGGTTCTTCGCGAGCTACAACCGGTTCCGCGACTTCCGCAACTCGTTCAGCGATGCGTTCCCGACCATCGAGATCGCTGAAGGCGGCGTCACGTACACCACAGTCGGACAGGAGCCGTTCTCGATCGAGAACAATCTCGACACGGACGTCTTGCAATTCACGAACGACTTCACATACTTCACGGGCCGGCACAGCGTGACGCTCGGCGCCAACTACGAGAACTTCAAGTTCTTCAACTCATTCAACCTGTTCCGGAACGGGTTCTTCACGTTCGCTCCTCCAGGAAGCTTCGCATCGCTCGACGATTTCTTCGATGCCACGGATCCGGCGAACCCCGATCAGATTCAGTTCAGGGACTTCATCGGAGCCGGCGAATTCAAGGGCGAGAAGTTCGACTTGGGACAGTTGGGCGTGTACGTGCAGGACAAGTTCGTAATCAGCCCACGGTTCACACTGTCGGCCGGGCTCCGCGTGGACTTCCCCACGTACAACACCGACCCGGTGGACAACCCGTACTCGAGGAGCCTCACGGCGCGCACCGGAGAGGGCGACATCATCACGGTCGACCAGAGCCAACTCGCCGGCACTCAGGCCCTGTGGTCGCCGCGTGTGGGCTTCAACTGGGACGTCACGGGAACCCGCTCGACCCAGCTGCGCGGCGGCACCGGTATCTTCACCGGCCGCCTGCCGTTTGTGTGGGTCGGGAACGTGTTCTCCAACCCGAGCTTCAATCCCAATATCTACCACCCGGCGATCAACCCGGACGTCACGCCGGTCGTCACGAGCGGCCCGCGGGAGGGCAGCGGTGGGGAGCCCTTCGTCCTTCAGCAGTCGTTCGACGGCATTGCCGCCATGGACCCCGACTTCAAGTGGCCGCAGATGTGGACGACGAACATCGCCATCGACCAGCGGCTGCCGTGGGATCTCCTGGGCACGTTCGAGTTCATCTACGGCAAGGACATCAACAACATATACATGCAGAACATGGACCTGGCCGCCCCGTCAGGAACGCTGGCGGACGGGAGGCCGAACTACAACGGCGCGCGCATCAACGGGGATGCGATCTATGTCCTGAGCAACACCGACGAGGGGCGTAATTACAACATCACCCTGCAGCTTCGGAAGGTGTTTGAGAGTGGGCTCGGGCTCGGGGTATCGTATGCTTACCTGGACGCCACCAACACGCTCAAGTCGACGGAGATCGCCAGCGTCCTGTGGGGCTCGCAGCCGACCGCCGGCAACCCGAACCTGCCTGTCGCCTCCGCCTCCGAATTCGGACAGAGGCACCGCATCGTGGCCACCGGCACGTACGCGAAGAGGTGGAGCGAACTGCTGCGCACGAGCTTCGGCCTGTTCTGGGAATTCGCCGAGGGTAACTCATTCCGCGGCGCCGGTGGAAACCGCTATTCCTTCGTCTACTCCGGTGACGTAAATGGGGATGGAGCAGCCGGCAACGACCTGATCTACGTCCCGAAGGATCAAAACGACATCAACCTTGCAGATCCCACGCAGTGGACTGCGCTCAACACGTTCATCGAACAGGACAAGTACCTGAGTCAACAGCGCGGCGAGATCTCCGAGCGCTTCGGCCTCCTGAACCCGTGGTACACGGACCTGTCTCTGCGGATTCTGCAGGACTTCATCTTCAGATCGGGCAGCCGGGACAACGTGCTCCAGGTCAGCTTCGACTTCGAGAACGTCCTGAACATGTTCAGCTCCAGCTGGGGCGTGCGCCAGGTGGCGACCACGGCGGCGACGAACCCGCTGGCATGCACCACGAACCCGTGCACGATCGACGGGGCCGGCCGGCCGGAGCTCTCCTTCAACGGAGTGCAGGAGACATTCACCGACGACCTGAGCGAGTTCTCGCGTTGGCGGATCCAGCTCGGCCTCAGGTACTTCCTGG
>JAUVTH010000207.1 GCA_030601615.1 Gemmatimonadota bacterium | reverse complement strand
TCTTCTCCCCCGCAGACGTGGTGAATCGAAGTACAGTGGGCAGGGCAGGGTGGTGGTGGGTTTGCTCGACCTGGTTTCCGTGTGGTTCCAGCTCGTGTTCAGCCGAAAGCCCATGCTCTTCTTCGGGCTCACGGGGATTGTCGTGATGGGTCTCGGCGTGCTGGTGGGTCTGGCAGCACTGTTCCTGCGCTTCGTTCTGGACACCGGATTCCGGCCACTTCTAACCCTTGTCGTGTTCCTCGTGCTCCTCGGCGGTCTGCTGTTCGTGGCTGGCCTGCTGGCGGAGCTTATCGCGGGACTCAGGGCGGAGGTCGAGGATCTCCGCCGAGAGATCGGAAGGTGACCCGGCGTAGTAAAGGTCCGGGCAGAGATTCGGCGTCGGAAGACTCCGGGCCGGCTGCCCTCGACGGGTGGGGTGGGGGATGGGAATACGGAATCCTGGCGCTGGTGGCAGTTCACGTTTTGCTGGCCGTGCTGGTGTTCGAGCCAACCCTGTTTCCGGGGGCGGATGCTGGCCACTACATGGTCCTCGGCGAGTCTCTTCGAAACCTGACGGGGTTCCGGGACATACAACTGCCCGGCTCCCCTCTACACGCGAAGTTTCCTCCGGGCTACCCCCTGATCCTGGCTGTCGCCGGCTGGTTCGGCGGCTTGCAGCTCTTCAAGGCGATTTCCCTCGCGTTCACCGCGGGAGCCGTGTGGCTCACGTACCGGATCGCGCGGTCGTTCGTCGATCGCCGGGCCTCCCTCGTCGCGGCCGGTCTGTTTGCGGTCACTCCCGTCCTGCTGGACTTCTCACACAGGGTCCTGAGCGAGGCATCCTTCACATTTCTCCTGCTGGCCGTAGTCGTCGCTACCCTGGATGACCGTCGAGTGGGAGTGCTGGCCCTCGCCGCGGCTGCCGGGGCGTTCGTCACGCGTACGGCAGGGCTGTCGGTGCTGCTCGCCCTCGTCGTGTGGACCCTGCTGTCGAAGGACCGGCGGGCGAGCGTTGCGGCTCTACTCGTAGCGGCTGCGTGCGTGGTCGGCTGGGCGGTTTACCAGCATCTGGCGCAACCATCGCAGCCCGGCTATCTGCAGCAGCTGATACAGGTGAATCCGTATGTGCCAGCCGACGGCACGGTGGGCATCGCTGGATTGCCGGTGCGCGCCGCGCAGAACCTGTGGCGCTACGTGAGCTCGGAGTTTCCTGGATCTTTCGGGCTTCCAACCCTGCGCCGAGGAACGGTGTTTGTGACGGCAGCGTCCGGCGTCCTCCTCAGCGCCCTCGCGCTGACAGGCTGGCTGCGGTCGGCGGTCGACCGCCTCACTCTCTCGCACGTGCTGCTCGCCCTCTACGTTGGACTCATCCTCGTGTGGCCGCCGGTATGGACGGATCGCCGGTTCCTGATTCCCGTTCTCTCCCTGCTGATCGTGTTCGGCGTAACCGGCTCCCTGGCCCTCGTGGAGCGGCTGGGAGCGCGGGCGAGCTACGGTTTCATCGCCGTTCTCTGCGGCGGTCTCACGACCGTGGCTCTGGTTACCTCGGGAGCCCTGATCCCTGGCCGAGTCGCGTGCCAGGTCGCCTACCGAGGCGGTGAGCCGTGCGACCGGCCTCCGTACGCCGAGTTCTACGCAATGGCCCGTTGGGCTGCCGAGAACACGCCGCCGGGCTCGGTGATTGCCAATCGGAGTCCGGCCACCTTCTTCCTGTTGTCCCGGCGCCAGGGCGATCTGTACGGATACTCCCGGGATGCTGACGTCGTGATCGGGGGACTCGAAGAAATGGGTGCCGACTACGTGCTCGTCGATCGTCTGAGCGCGACGACCCGGATGTACCTGATACCGGCGATAGCGGCTAATCTGGACCGGTTCGAGGTCATGAACGTGATCGGAGGGGAGGAGGGGACCGCTCTTCTGCGAATGCTCCCCGTGTCGCGCACGGCTGCTGTGCCGGAGGCGCAATGAGGGTCGTGCACGTTACGACCGCCTTTCCTCGGACCACCTCCGACCCCATCACGCCCTGGCTCGTGGAGCTCGTCCGACGGCAGCGCCAGGCCGGCATCGATGCGAGCGTGCTCGCGCCAGCGTATAGGGGCGGACCGCGGAAGGAGCCGTCGGGGATTCCTGTCCACCGCTTCCGCTATGCCCCGAGCCTTCTCGAGACGCTGACGCACGATCAGACCGTTCCTGATCGCATCCGCAGCCGACCCACATCGGCGCTTCTCGTTCCGGCGTATCTGATGGGTGGGTGCATCGCAGCGACTTCCCTGGGCAGCGAGCGGCCCGATGTGGTTCACGTTCACTGGCCGATGCCGCATGCCCTGATCGGCGCCGCGATGCGGCGGGGAGCCGGGGACCACACGGCGATGGTGTGCAGCTACTACAGCGTCGAGGTGAACTGGGTGGTCCGGAGGATGCCGTGGCTCCGGCCGTTCCTGGCATGGACGATTCGCTCGGCCGATGCGGTGACCGCGATCTCCAGCTCGACGGCCCGGGCCGTGCGGGAGATCGAGGACAGACCTGTCGCCGTCATACCGTATGCCGCCGCTCTCCCGGAGACCCCCACGGTAGTGCCGAGGGCAGCGCTCTCCGACCCGGACGCGCCACTGCGTCTCTTGTTCGTGGGTCGTCTGGTAGAGCGAAAGGGAGTGGAGGTCCTGGTGCGTGCGCTGGCTCGGCTGCGACACCTCAGGGACGCCGAGCTCGTCATCGTCGGAACCGGACACCGGGAGGACAGCATTCGCCGGACGGCGGCTCTGGAGAACGTGAGCGATTACGTGTACTTCGCGGGCTTCGTGGACGAAGAGCGGCTCGCTGGTGAGTACGCGTCGTGCGACATCTTCGTTCTTCCGGCCGTGGTGGATGCCCGTGGCGACACGGAAGGGTTGGGTGTCGTGCTCCTGGAAGCGCTGCGCTACGAGCGCCCGGTCGTGGCATCCGAAGCGGGAGGGATCACGGATATCGTGGTCGACGGCGTGACCGGATGGCTGGCGGATCCGGGAGACGCAGAGGTCCTGGCCCGGAAGCTGTTCGATGTGGCGTCCCGGCCGGAGGAAGCGCGCCGAGTCGCGATCCGTGGTCGGCTGGAGGCAGAGGCCCGCTTTTCGTGGGAGCGAATCCTTGCCGAGACAGGGAACGTGTACCGGTCCGCACGAGAGGCGCGCCGTGAGCGACTCAGGTGATCGCTATGAGCGGTTCACGGCGAGCGAGGAGTACCGCGCGAGCCGAACCCGAAAGGCGAACGGCAGCGCACATCTCTGTGCGCCCTACCTCACGGGGGAGGCCAGGGTCGTCGACCTTGGCGCGGGCACCGGTATCGTTCGTAAAGTACTTGAGGTGATATCGGGCAACCAGATATTCGGAATAGAGATAGACGGCTCGTTCATTGCCGAACGAGAGCGCATGGTGCGGGGCGATGTGCTTCGGCTTCCGCTCGCCTCAGAGAGCATTGATTTCGCGATGCTGAATCACCTTTACGAGCATGTCGGCGATCCCGGCTTGCTGTTCGAGGAGACGGACCGGATCCTCCGGCCGGGGGGACGGGCGTACGTGACTGCCGGGAGCCGCCTGGCGATCATGGAGCCGCACTACAGGCTCCCGTTTCTCAGTTGGCTTCCGAGGGCGAGCGCATCCGCCTACCTTCGCATGACGCGCAAGGGTCGGTCGTACGACGACATCCGGTTTCTCACATACAGGCCTCTGACCAGACTTATGCGGGCGGCCGGTTTCATGGTGGAGGACGTTACCGAGAGCGCGATCGATGATCTCATCCAGTCGACCTGGGGAGATCCAT
>JAUVTH010000273.1 GCA_030601615.1 Gemmatimonadota bacterium | reverse complement strand
CGGACGTGCGCGAGATCACAGCGATGGAACCGATCTTGGAGAGCTGCGTCAGCAGGTCGTCGTGGATCCCGTCCACGAAGGGTTGCGTCTCTTCATCCCCGCTCAGGTTGGAGAACGGGAGGACGGCAATGGACGCGTCGGCCGGCGGACCGCTTGTCGCAGACGGTTGGCGCACGAGGGTGAGCCAGGCCGCAGCCGCGAGGGCGACGATGCCGACCAGGGCAAGGAGTCCGGAAGGCCAGCGACGTGTGGCCGGCTGGGCGACGATTGCCTCGATCTCCTGAGTCGTGGCCGTCCCTGTTCTTACGACCCCCTGTGGGGTGCGCTCATAGGCCCACGCCAGGACGATCGCGATCGGAAAGCCGAGCAGAGCCAGCACGGCCACTCCGGTCAGGAATGCCTCCGGGAGGTGGAGCGCCTCCTGCAGCACGTCGGCCACCTGAACCACGACGAACGCAGTCGCGCCATATACCGCTGCGACGCGGAAGACGCGGCGCCGCTTGAGCTCGGCGAGGAAACTCGGGGAACCAAGGATCTCGGACATGCGCCGAAGATCGCCGCTCGGACGGGCGGCAGGCAAGGTGGAGGGTCGGCTCGGACGGGAGCGGACCTATGGCTTCATTCAGGGGACATCAGTTCTGGGAAGCTATCTTCCCAGAACCGTCGGAGCCGTTTTGAAGGGTGTCTGCGGCCCCTAACTGGTTGTTTCTGATTGCATTTTTTTATTTACATATGTATTATGTGTATGTGTGTGTTATATGTGTATCCACTCCCGATCCCCTGCTTCCGATGAGGCTTCGATGAGCGCGAGAATCCACATTGTCGTGGAGCCGGAGGAGAAGGAGCGGTTCCGGGCCCGGGCCCGGCAGGAGGGTAAGACACTGAGCGAGTGGCTGCGGGACGTCGCACGGCAGGCCCTGGTGCGCGGCGAGGGTGGCGCCGAGATCCGGACGGTCGACGAGCTCCGGGAGTTCTTCAAGCGGTCCGACGAACGCGAGAAGGGCACCGAGCCCGGCTGGGACGCGCATCGCAGACAGATCGACGAGTCCATGCGAGACGGGATTCCCGACGCGTGATCTTTGTCGACACTAACGTGATCATGTACGCCGTGGGGCGGGAGCATCCGCTTCGTGCGGAGGCCCAGGCCTTCTTCGAGGAGAGCCTGGCGTCGAACGACGCCCTGGTCACTTCCGCCGAGGTGCTCCAGGAGCTCCTGCACGCCTACCTCAGGGCGGAACGTCTCGACACGCTCGACGCCGCCCTCTCCCTGGCGCGGGCCCGCATCCCCACCGTGTGGCCGGTGGAGGCCGAGGACGTAGACCTCGCCCATCTCCTGGTGGACCGCCATCCCGGTCTGGGGGCCCGTGACCTGCTCCACGTTGCCTGCTGCTCGAGACGTAACGTGACCCGAATCCGGTCCTTCGATCGGGGACTGGCCGCAGCATTCACCTGAGGCTCACCCCTGCCGCAACTGCAATCCGTTGATCCATTCATGAAACGCCGCCGCATCCTCCGGGTGCCACGAGCCCCCGCCCGGAGGTATAATGTGGAGCGTATGACACTCTCACAGATAACCTGGCAGGACGCCCAGCAGCTCCCGGAGGATGGCTGTCGTCACGAGGCGATCGAGGGGGAGACCATCGGTGAGATCGACCTGGTAGAGGTAGTCGCCGCAGATTGACGAACCCCACCCCCTCGCAAGCGGGCGGGGTACTGATGCACCTGACTTCCGACGAACCCGGCTCCGGTTTCCCGTGGCGGCCCTGCCTCCTCGTGTTCGTGGTCGCGCTCGCGATCCGCCTGTTCTTTCTGACCCTGATCCCCGAAGACGCGCTCATCCCGAACTCCGACTGGGAGCTCGACGCGATCGCCATGTCGCTGGCGACGGAGGGCGAGTTCGCCAACCCGTACATGGTGCCGACCGGACCGACAGCCCACCTGGCCCCGATCCCTCCCCTTATGCTGGCACTCATCTACAAATTGTTCGGGATCACCATGGTGGCCGGGGTCGTCGGCTGGCTGACCCGCATGGTCTTCCAGTCCGCGATCTGGGGGCTCCTCCCTTGGATCGGCGAGCGGACGGGCCTCGGGTGGAAGGCAGGGCTCACGGGAGGGCTCGCCGGCGCACTGTTTCCCCAGTGGCTCGCACACGGGGAGGCGCTGGCCTCAGTGCTCATGGGTCTCCTCGTGGTGGCGATCGTCCGGCGATGGGACTCCCTCCAGCGGCGGGAGTCGGGAGGGCCTGACTCGGCTCCGCGAACCGCCGCATCCCTGCTCCTCGGCGCCGCCTTCGGCGTGTCATTCCACGTGCAGCCGGTGTTTCTGGTCATCCTCCTCGGCTACCTCACCTTCGAGGTGTGGCGACGGTCAGACCGACGGAAGTGGGGCTCCGCCGGACTCGTCCTCCTCGGCGCGTTGCTCGTAAGCATCCCGTGGGGAGTGAGGAACTACCGGGCGTTCGACGCCGTGTTCTTCGTGCGCAGCAACCTCGGGCTGGAGCTCCGTATGGGGAATCATGAGGGCGCGACGGCCTCGATCGACGATCCGCACTTCAACGATTGGCCGCCGCACCCGCGCACTCACCGCGAGGATGCGATCAAGATCCGGGAGTGGGGCGAAGTCCCCTACATGCGCGACTCCCGCCGCGAGGCCCTGGCGTGGATCAGCTCTCACCCGGGTGAGTTCGCCCGCCTTACCGCGAAGCGGGTTGCCTACTTCTGGCTCGGGCCGCTGGACCAGCCGGGCATCGCCCTGCTGCTCGCAGCGCTCACGGGGCTGGCGATTCTCGGCGCGGTCCGGGCGCTCCCTGGACTGCCGGGCACGCAGTCAGCGGCCCTCCTCATCCCGCTCTTCGCTTATCCGCTCATCTACTACCTGGTTCCGTGGCAGCACCGGTATCGTTTCCCGATCGAGTGGATCCTGTTCCTGCTGGCCGGGGCAGCGCTGTGGTCGTG
>JAUVTH010000143.1 GCA_030601615.1 Gemmatimonadota bacterium | reverse complement strand
ACAGGACCAAGGATCGCCTGTCGGACGCAAGTATCCTGAACGCTACGGTCGCCTGGTCCTGTTCGGGTTCGGGTACCTGCCAGACCGGCGACGCGGTAACCGTTACAACCACGGTGCCCTACACCTTCGTGTTCATCGGTCCTGTGCTCAGCCTGTTCTCCAGCGGTTTCGGCGCGCGCACCATCAACCTCACTTCCACGGCGACGCTGCGGACGGAGTGACGCGTTAGGCCCGGCACCCGTGATGCGGCCCGACGGCGGACAGACGACGGCCCGGCAGCTCCTTTGAGCGGCCGGGCCTCGGCACATCCGGGATCGCCTGCGATCTAACGTCGGAAGAACCCGCCGCCCTTCTCCTCTTCACCGACCGGCTCGTGCAGGGTGCTGATGAAGGCATCCCCTGGAGATTCCGTGTCGATATTGCCGTAGATCGGCTTCTCGTTGCGAAGCAGGTCGACGAACGTAGGCATCACGCTGAACGGGAGGAACACGACGCACAGTCTGGCGTCCTCGCTCCACATCGCGTCCCGCGCCTCGACCCCGTCCGGAAGGAAGTAGTAGATCAGCCTGAGGAACTCGCCGAAACAGGCCACGACGCCCCTCGCTCGGACCTCGGCACCCCCGAAGGTCTTGGGGTGATCTCCCAGCGTAATCTGGTAACGCTCGACCAGGAAGTTGTGCTTCGCCATTTCTTGCTCCTCGAATGGTGAACCCGGAAACCCCGTTCATTGCGAACGGAATAATATAGCACGGATTGCAAGCGCGCGACCGGCCGGCCACTGGCAGGATCCGTCGCTTCTCGATCGTCGAACTTGCCGAACGTTACCTGGGAAATGGATCTTGGCTGCAGCTGACCAGGCCGCAAGCCGGCCAAACGAGCCTCGAGCCGGTCGAAGGGCGCCGGCAAGAAGTGGGCGGCACGATAGGACGTAATCGTGGCAAGTTACTCTACGAAAGAAGCGGCGGAGGTCCTGGGCCTGTCCCAGGAGAGAGTTCGGCGTCTCGCGGCGTCCGCCGCCATGCATGCAGAACGTAAGCCGCGCGGATGGTACCGGTTCGACTTCCGCGACCTGGTGCTGCTCCGGACTGCGCTCGAGCTGGAGAAGGCGGGGGTCTCACCACGCCGTCTGCTTCGATCCCTGCGCGATTTGAAGCGTCAGCTGCCTCCGGATCGGTCGCTGACGGCCATCCGGATCACGCTGGAGGCGGACGAGCTCGTGGTGACGGACGACGACCTTGCGTGGAATCCCGAGTCCGGACAGGTGCAGCTCGGTCTACAGGTGCCTTCCGCCGGGGGCGACGTCCAGTCGCTCGATCGGAGGCGCGCCCGACCGGTAGCAGCGGAGCGACGGCTGAAGGCTGAAGATTGGCACGAGCTTGGCTGCGGATTGCAGGCCCAGTCTCCTGTCCAGGCGGAGGAGGCTTTCCGGAGGGCGGTGGAGCTGGATGCGGGCCTCGCCGATGCGCACGTCAACCTCGGCGTGCTCCTGCACGAGCAAACGGACCTCGAGGGGGCCGAGATGTGCTACCGGCTGGCGCTGCGCGCGGATCCCGAAAGCGCCACGGCGGCCTACAACCTGGGCGTGGTCCTCGAGGACATGGGAAGGCCGGAGGAGGCCACCGAGGTGTATCGACGGGCGATCGAGTATGACGAGCTGCTGGCCGACGCCTACTACAACCTGTCCCGTCTCAACGAGAGAGCCGGTGACCGTGCAGCGGCTGTTCGTCACCTTCGCAGCTACAGCGAGCTCGTGAAAGGACAACTGGACGAATGATCACACGGTTGCAGCGCTGCGTGTTTCTTCTTCTTTCGATCACCCTGGTCGCGCTGCCGGGACTCGCTCAGGAAGCTGCTTCTGCGGGCCAGGTGCTCCAGGATGTGCCGGTCAGGTACGACTCGGATCGACCGTCGCAGGAGTTTCACAGCAGCAGGCGAGATGCCTTGCTGGATGCGCTCCCGGAAGACGCTCTCGCCATCATCCTGAGCGCGCCTGAACGGCAGCGTTCGAGCGACGTTGAGTACGAGTACAGGCAGGCGAGCAACCTGTACTACCTGACCGGCACGACCGAGCCCTCGTCTGTCCTTCTTCTCGTGCCCGGCGGTACGGAGGTCGATGGCCGGAGCGTGCGGGAGATCCTTATCGTGCCCTCCCGGGATCCCGGGAGAGAGGCCTGGACCGGAAGGAGGCTGGGAACCGAACGGGCCATGCGGGAGCTCGGAGTGGAAATCACCGTTGACGCGAACCGATTCCGGGAGATCATGGATCCGCTTCTAGAGACGAAGCGTGCATATCTGCTTCCGTGGCCCCTGGGCCTGGTTGAGCGGTCGGAGATCGGGGCGCAGGTCGCCTATCTGCAGGAACGGGTCCTGACCTTCGAGACGGCCTCGGGAAGAGTGGGGATGCTGCAGCGCGGGATGCTGCGGGTCACGGATGAGACAGGCTATGCGCGCATGCTCGGCAGCGTGGAGAGGATGGGCGGCGTCGAGAATCAGGGTGAAACAGCGGCTGGCGACATGATGCGGGCCTTCGTAGACGCGGGAAACGCCGACGCCTGGCTGTCCTGGAAGGAGGAGAACCTGGCCGGCTACGCGGATCAGACACTCCTCCGCTCCGTCCTGTTCGACTTGCGGGAGATCAAGACGGAGGAGGAGCTGGGATTCCTCCAGCGGGCGATCGACATTACCGCGGCGGCCCATCGTGAGGCCTTCCGCTCGATCCAGCCTGGTCTGCACGACTACGAAGTGGAAGCCGTTATCGAGTACGTGTTTCATCGAGAGGGCGCTGAGCACCCGGCTTTCCCGAGCATCGTGGGCAGCGGAGAGAACTCGACCATTCTCCACTACAACTCGAACCGGCGCATGATGGAGGACGGGGACCTCGTCGTCATGGACATCGGGGCCGAGTACCGCGGCTACTCAGCGGATGTGACCCGCACGGCTCCCGTGAACGGTGTTTTCAGTCGCCAGCAGGAATTGATCTATCGCATCGTGCTCGCGGCGCAGGAAGCTGCCATCGCAGCAGCCGTCCCCGGAGCCAGTTTCCAGGACCTCAACGGCGCGGCGTCTGCCGAGCTGGTCGAGGGTCTGATGCAGCTCGCTATTATCTCGAATCCCGGTGAGATCACGAGATTCTTCCCGCACGGTGTGAGCCACTATCTCGGTCTGGATGTGCACGACGCAGGTACCTACGGACCGCTGCGCCCTGGTACCGTGATCACGATCGAGCCGGGCCTGTACATCCCTCCAACTCCCGGCGTCGACGAGCAATGGTGGAATATCGGCGTCCGCATCGAGGATGATGTGCTGGTCACCGAATCGGGGCCTGTCGTGCTTTCTTCCGCGGCGCCCAAGTCCGTCGAGGCGATCGAGGCGTTGATGGCCGGGTGAGGTCTGTCCTCCGTGGAGGTCGGTCGGCAGTCGCAGCAGGACGAAGATACGGAGCACGAAGGTGTCTGAAGGGTAACAGTGATCATCGGGGATTGCTGATCGCCGAACCGGTCCCCGCCACAGTTCCGGACGGGTCCCCCTCCCCCTGTCCGTGATGAGTCTCAATTCCACAGGAGAGAACGATGAGCGTAGCGATCAGACT
Source organism: Gemmatimonadota bacterium (assembly GCA_030601615.1). Classification (GTDB taxonomy): domain Bacteria; phylum Gemmatimonadota; class Gemmatimonadetes; order Palauibacterales; family Palauibacteraceae; genus Benthicola. The sequence goes on along the minus strand of JAUVTH010000143.1, from coordinate 1,111 downwards.
GGAGCAGCTGCTGGAGGAGAGCGGCGCCCCGTTCGACGTGATCGACCACCCGTTGGCGTTCACGGCCCAGGAGGAAGCCGCGTCGAGCCACGTGTCGGGCCGGCATTGGGCCAAGACCGTGGCCGTGCTCATCGACGGGGATCCGGCGCTGGCCGTGTTGCCGGCGACGCGACGGCTGGATATCGAGAAACTGCGACGTGTCGTGGGCACGGACAGCGTGGAGATCGCCCGTGAGGCCGAGTTTCAGGACCTGTATCCCGATTGCGAACTGGGCGCCATGCCCCCGTTCGGAGAATTGTACGGACAGCGGACATTCGTCGACGAGTCGCTGCGGGAGGAAGAGCGTATCGCGTTCCATGCCGGTGACCACCGGACGGCGATCGAGATGTCGTACACGGACTTCGAGCGTCTGGCCGAGCCCGTCCCGGCGGACATCGCGGGACCTCAGCGCGAGCGCGTGTGAAGCCAGGAATCAGAGTGGGCGCGTTCACATCGGCACTGCCTGGACCTCGTGATCGTGCTCGCACCGAACACGCTGTCCCATAAGCGGACATACCCAGAGTCCTCGCGTGCCGAAGATGCGGGCCACAAACGGTGTAAGTACAACAATTTAACAGATTTTGCCGACGTGGCACGTGCGTTGCGTTCCTACCCTTGCGAACGACGTGCGCCTGGTGGCGCCGAACGGTCCAGGATGACGGTCCGTTGTTCTTGAATGCCCCCGGGTGTGAGGTCGAATGAGTGCATTGGGACAGGACATGAGATTCGGGCTGCGCTCGCTGCTCAGGCATCCCGGTTACACTGCGGTCGTGATCCTGACCCTTGCTCTCGGCATCGGGGCCAACACGGCGATCTTCAGCGTCGTTCACGCGGTCATGCTTCGGCCGCTGCCGTACGAGAACCCGGACGAGCTGGTCCTCCTCCGTCATCGCATCGAGGCGACGGACTTCATGGACGGCCCGATGCCGCCGGCGGACGTGATGGACATCCGCGATCACACGGACGTTTTTCAGGGCGTGGCGGCGACGGATCGGACATTCGAGCGGAACCTGACCGGGGACGGCGATCCGATCGAGGTCAGAGTCGCCGGAGTTACCGCAAATTTCTTTGA
>JAUVTH010000280.1 GCA_030601615.1 Gemmatimonadota bacterium | reverse complement strand
GGGACTATCGGATTCTAGAGAACCTCGCCGACGCCAGCGGATTCACCATGCCGAGCGAACTGATGCGAGTGGGTGGCGGACGACTCGCCTACCTGTACCAGTCCCGCCGCGTTCTCGACTTCCTGTACGAGGACAACCACTTCCGCCGCATGGACACCCGCATGCGAGCCGCCGGGGACCGGTTCAACCCCGGTTTTCAGGGATTCCTTGCCTGGGAGCGCGAGATCAACGAGGAAGACGCGCGGTATGCCGTCTCGGGAATTCCGGACGCCCCCGACCTCACGGCGGCCATCGAATTTGCGTACGAGACGCTCCGTTACCGAGAGCCGGGCACAGACCGATCGGAGGTGTGGTTCCTGGCGACTACGCGAGCGGGCGATCTGACGGCTGCGCTCGCCCGTGACCCGGTGACCGGGCTCGAGGGTTTCGTGTCCTATGACGTCGGGGCGGATCTCGCCTTCCTGACTCCGGGGGGAATGCGACGACTCCACGGCGCCACCCGATCGGTCCTCGAAGACCCCCTGCGAGCTGACGACGGGGTCCCGGTTCACTTCCGCGTCGTTCTCGAGCCCGAGACCTACCCGTTCACGCTCGTCCTCCGTGACCGGGGGAGCGAGAGAGGCCGGCTCGGCAACTGGGTGCTCGACACGGTCACCGTGTCGCCTCGCCAGGAAGGCCTTCCCTCCCTGAGCGACATCGCGGTGGCCGCCGATTCTGGAGGCACCTGGTCACGGGACGGGATGACGTACCTCCGGATCGGCCCGACACATGTGGTATCCGGGGGTGGGACGGCCCACATCTACTTCGAGGTGTACGGCATCCGGCCAGGGGACGGATACGATGTGGAGGTTCGGGTAGTGGCGGATGCCGAGGTGGACCGGGTGTTCGAGGTCGGACCCGCGGAGGCGGCGTTCACCCTGCGCTTTCCTTCCGCGGCGGCGGCCGACCGAGCAGGCCTCGGGATCGGGCGGCATCACCTGCGGGTGGAGCTCGGGGACTCGCCGCCCGGGGCCTACCTGCTGGCTGTACGCGTGACGGATCGAGGGACCGGAATCGAGAGCCTGCCGGCGGTCACGCCCCTGTATCGGCCTGAGGTACGGGATGCGCACTGGAGCGAGGCGCCTCGCCGACGGTCGACGATCGTGAACCCGTAGCAGGTCGCTGAAGAACGCCGGGCACCGCTACTTCCCGTCGTGGTCGTGCCCCGTGTCCATCCCGTTCTCGGAAGGCATCGCGTCGTGGTCCATGCCGTCCGTCTCGCCCTGGCTTCCGTGGTCGTGTCCGCCCGCCTTCTCTGGAGCCTCGAGCGTGTTGATGAGGTCAGCCACGTAGACCGGATTGTGTCGCTCGAACTCAGGCCATACCGCGTCCTTCGACACCCAGATCACGCCGCCGATCTCTCCCATACCGCCGTCCGGCGTAGGATGCGCCATCGGGTTCTCGTACTCGACGTGGATCCGGTACACGTGGTCGGGAACCACCTTCACCCCGCCGGTCATCCACAACCGGCCCTCCGAGACGCCTGTCAGCCGGCCCTGGTCGTCGTACTGGGGCTCGGCCTCCCAGATGATCTTCCCCTCGGTCACGTCCTCCAACCGGAGCACCTTGGCGTAGTCGTGCAGGTGGCCACCGATGCCCAGGATGCGGCCCTCGATCGCGGGGCTGGTCTCGTACGCATGCACGGTCTTGCCCGGATTGACGGGAAAGCCCTTGGCGCCGACCGGTCCCATCACGTCCAGGTAGAACGGGTACACGTCGCGCGGCTGCATGAAGCCGTCTTCCTCGAGGCTGTACGAGATCCGTACGCGCAGATACGCCTCCGGGTAATCGGTGCCGACGGGGTTTGCGAACATTGACGAGATCAGCATTCGGTCGCCGGCCTGGGACGGATAACCGAGAAGCGAAGGGAGCTTCTTCAGGTTGGTTTCGCGTCCGGCGGCGAGTACACGCCGGGCGATCGGCGCGAACACGTCCCGCTTGTCCGGATCGATGAAGTTCACGTGGTGAAGCAGGTCCATCGGGAGGGCATTCCCCTCGCTGTCCTCCATCGTCACTTGGAAACCGTGCAGCCAGCCGTCCACCGGGATCTCGGCCATCTGGATGGGCAACCTGAGATGTTCCATGCCGGACGGGAGGTTCATCGGCCCGATCACGAAGTCGATCACCCGCTCCTCGGTGTGATTCTCTACCGTCACGTATTCGCTCGTCGCGGGCAGTTCCGGTGCGGTGAGGTTCATCTCCTCCACCATGGCCACCGTCATCTGCTGCGCGGGCGCGGTAGTGGGAAACAGGACGACGAGCGTCGCCAGCCCCATGATGCGGTGCATCCTCATATCCGTGTGTCTCCGTCAGAGTTCATGCATTTGCCAGAACAGCCTCGGTTCGCCGGCCCGGAACCTGTGATCGGTGCCGGCGTCAGCCGCGCGAATATAGAAAGCCACGGACGAGGCATCAACAAAAAACGAAACGCCCACGTAACGCGGGCGTCTCTTCAAGTTGTCCGTCCCTCTCCAGCAGAACCCGGAGAGGGGAACAAGCGTTCCCCAGCCTACGGCATCGGCACGTCGAAGTGCACGTAGTTCTTCTCGATGAACTGCGTCCACTGCTCGGGCACCTCGTCGTCCGGGAAAATGGCCTCGACGGGACACTCCGGCACGCAAGCCCCGCAGTCGATGCACTCCTCGGGGTGGATGTAGTACTGATCATCAGCCTCGTAGATGCAGTCCACCGGACACACATCGACGCAGGAGGCGTCCTTCACCTCGAGACAGGGCTGAGCGATGATGTAAGTCATGGTTCCTCTGCAAGTTTGCTGGCACTCGCCTGCGGACGGATCCTTTCGAACCTCCGCCCGTACCATTGTGTCCGGCTGTGGCCA
>JAUVTH010000153.1 GCA_030601615.1 Gemmatimonadota bacterium | reverse complement strand
TTCTCATTCCCGTCCGGCCATACGGCGCACATGTTCGCGATCGCCTCGACCCTGTCGCGGGAGCTCGGACACCAGGCGCCCTGGGTGCCGTACGTTGCTTACTCGGCGGCGGCGCTCACCGGCGTCGGCCGGGTGGTGGGGCAGCGACACTGGGTGCCCGATGTCCTCGCGGGTGCAGCGGCCGGGCTATTCGCAGGCCATTTCGTGGGCCGGCTGCACGGCGAGGAGTTCATCGACCTGCCCTTCACCCCGGTCATTTCGGCGGGCGACGGCGGCGTGTACGTCGGCGCGAACATCCGTTTCCGGTAGCTGCTCGTCCGCCGGCCGGCAATCGCCCGGCAGCTCCGGCCGGCCGGCCCAGATCGGGTCCCACAGCGTCCGGACTCTTAACAGGAGTGCACAGTGGAAGGCATTGAACTGAACATCGACGGCATGAGCTGTGAGCACTGCGTCGCTCGTACGGAAAAGGCGCTGGCCGCGGTGACAGGTGTGAAAGAGGTCGAGGTTCGCCTGGAGCCAGGCTCCGCCACCGTGACCGGCGAACACGTCAGCGTGCAGGATCTCATCGATGCTGTGGACCAGGCGGGTTTCACGGCCACGGCGAGCTGACCACTCCCGGTTCAACCCACCCTGCAAATCGACACCCTGCGGACTCGCCTTCCGCTCTTCGGGAACGAATCGTCGCGTGGCATCGTTCTGGGAATGACGGGAGGCTCCCGATTCGTCGTGCGGCGAATTGGTCGCGATGAATTCCCAGCTGGGAGGGTTCGCGTGGTTCCACGAAAGAGGCGATTCTCGTCGGTAGGTGTGCTGTTCATCCTGACGACCGTTCTGGCGGCGGGCTCGGCGGCCTGCTCCAGCGATGATGGGGATGGTGGCGGCGTCACCGACCCACCCCCCACCAACAACGATCCGACCAATAAGCTGCCTGACGCCGTCATCCAATCCAGTCACGACGCCGTACCGCCCGGCGACAACAACCAGACGGTCGTCACTCTTGACGGCACCGACTCGTCGGACCCCGACGGAGATCCGCTCACCTACCAGTGGAGCGTGTCGGGCGGCAACTACGTGGGCGGAACAGACCCGTCCAACGCCGTGGTTCAGGTGACCTTTCCCGGCGCCGCACCCTATCCCGTCACACTCACGGTCAGCGACGGTCGGGGCGGTTTCGATTCGGCGAACTTCCTGATCGATCTGCGCTGATCCGTGGGCAGAACATCCTGGCTGCTCCCGGGAATCGTGCTCGCGGGCCTGGCGCTCACGATCACGACCCCGGGGGAGGCCCAACCCCTGACGGAACGGTCCCCCAACATGGAGGGGACCTGGGTGACTTCGCCCCGTAACCTGCATTTCCAGTTCTCGCATCGGTTCGAGGTCGCGGGAGACGATGCCGACATCGGAGATCTCTTCGGGGATGGTTTCCTGGTCAACTACCCGACGTTCGCCCTGACGTACGGAGTCGTGCCCGGAGTCATGGCCGGGGTACGCTACAGCAGCAAATCGCTCGTGATGGACCAGTTCAACGAGTGGCAACCCTACCTCAAGTGGGCTCCTCTCAGGCGATCCAGCGAGCGGCCATGGTCCCTCTCGATAACCGGGGCCTACAATGGTGCCGCCAGCAGTCTTGACGGCGAATTGGCGTTCCAGGCAGACGTATGGAAGAGGGTGATCCTCCTCGGCGCGGTCCGAGGGTTCACGGATACGTTCCGCACGGACACCACATCCCTGGCGCTCGCGGCGGGAGCCGGTTTCCGGATCAATAGATACGTCACGCTGACGGGCGATGTCGCCGAAATCGTCGCCGGAGTCGAGGACACCCCGACCGGGTGGAGCGCCGGGGTTCATCTCGGCATTCCGCACACACCCCACACCTTCTCGATCATGGCCACGAACGTGACCAGTGGAACACTCCAGGGCACATCGACGGGCGTCGAGGGAGAAGTCTACTGGGGATTCGAGTTCACTGTTCCGTTCAGCGGCTTCGCGCGGTGGGGGAAGATCTTGAAGCCGAACGAGGCTGAGCCATCTCAGGGAGCGATCGGCATGCCCGTGGCCCCGGCCACGCGGGCCGAAACGGGCGTGATCGTGGGACCGGCTGGCAATCCGAAAGCGATCGAGATCGAAATCGACAACTTCGCGTTCGACGAGGCGGACCTGGAGGTCGTGGTCGGGACCACCGTACGCTGGGTCAACAAGGATCCCGTCGCACACAGCAGTACCGGCGATCGCGAAGAGTGGGACTCGTTCCTGATCGGACCGGGCGAGACTTTCGAAGTGACCTTCACGCGGGTGGGAGAGTTCGCGTACCACTGCACGCCGCACCCGTTCATGACGGCGACGATCCGCGTCGTGGAGCCGTAGAACGGGGCACGGCCACGAATGGGAGGGCCGTCGCTCAGAAGGACGGCGCCGGCCCCTCCGCCTCCCCTTCCCTGCTGTACCAGCGGAAGAACAGGATCGTGATGGCGGTCCACAGGATGACCCCACCGCCGACCTTCATCATCAGGCCCGCGAGCTGTTGGTCTTCCCGCGCTCCGAGCAGACCGATCGGGGGCGCCAGCTCGTAGATGCCGTAGAACGGCAGCTCTCCGAATGTCAGGAAGGCGTACGGCATCGTGTTGAGCACCGTGCTGAGGAACAGGTAGCCCATTTTGAGCGGATACCCGAACCACGGCCGTTCCGGTACTGGCACCACGACCGGCCACCAGAAGACGAGCCCTGCCGTGAGCCACAGCGTGTCGATCGCGAACGAGCCCGAGGGCGTCACCATCAGGCGGTCCACTACCGACGGGACGTGCGTGTAGAGCAGGACCAGCTGGAAGATCGCGAGGGCGATCAGCGGATGCGTCAGGAAGCGAACGACGCGAACTGCACCAGAACGGGACGCTAACCACCGCCATGCGCCAACCGGTACGCCGAGCAGCAGAAGCGGAGGCGCTGCGAGCACCGTGAGGAGGTACTGAAGCATATGGGCCGACGCCAGGTAACCCGACAGGGCTCCCACCGGCCAGTCGAGCGCAATCCACAGGACCAGAACACCACCGAACCACGCCCACTTCCCCTTCCGGTCACGGGAGCGGTCCGACGCGCTGGCCGGCTGTCCAGCGAATCTCCGGAGGAGCCAGTACACCCCAACCAGAGACGCGACGAGCAGCCATACGCCGGGAAACGGCCGTGGACTCCACGTCCACGCCGCGGTCTGGGCGGAGCACCACCACTGCAGACCGTTCACGGGTTCAGCAGCCTCGGCAGGTCGTGCTTCCAGTCCGCCTGCCGGGTCCCGAACGGGTAGATCACCCGGAATCCGTCGCCGGGGGGAAACGCGATTACCTGGGAAGCGTGTCCCACGGCGTAGTCCGGGCCGGAGGCCGTGTCGCGGATTGCCGGCGGCAGACCCAGGCTCATCATGATGCTGTCAACCTCGGCCTCACTTCCCCTCAGTCCCACAAAGTCCCGATCGAAGTTGCCCAGCCACTCGCGAAGGCGCTCGGGCGTGTCACGCCGCGGGTCCGCTGTGACGAAGATGACTCGCATGCCGCGCTGCTCGCTCACGCTCAGATCGCGCTTCACCGCCGCGAGGCTCGCCATGTGGACGGGGCAGATATCGGGACAGTACGTATAACCGAAGAACAGCAGCGCCAGCTTGCCCTCGGTCTCCACCCGAAAGTCGAAGGCATCGCCCCGGACGTCGGTAAGGACAAAATCGGGCCGGGAGTCGGCGTCAGCCAACAGGATCCCGCGGTACCCGGTGCTGCGCGCCCTCTCCTCCGCCTCCGTGCGCTCCGGCGCCTCGATCCGGCACCCCGTCGACAGGACGCCCAGGGAAGCTGCGAGCGTGAGGACCGGGGCGGCACGGCCGATGGTCCGTCTGATCTTGCTGCGAGTGTTCGGGTTCATGACGCGGGCAACGTACTGCGGCGCCCCCGCCGGGACGAGGTTGCGATCGGAGTGGACACGCGGAACCTGGATGCAGGGAGTGGGGTTCCGAGGCTGTCGCTGATCGAGCTTCATAGCGCAGGTTGCTGTTTGTCAGCTACCTGCATACAGGAGGGAACATGGACAACGGCGGGCGAACTCCGTTCCAGCAGTTCACGTGGACAGTTCTACGAATCGTCGTCGGGCTGGCCTACATGACCCACGGTCTGCCGAAGCTGTTCGGCCTGCTCGGGGGCTTCGGCGGTGCTGGAGAGGCGGCACCGCTGATATCAAAGTTCGGGGTGGCAGGCACGCTAGAGACATTCGGAGGCCTGCTGATCGTGCTCGGCCTGTTCACCCGGCCGGTCGCGTTCCTCCTGGCAGGCGAGATGGCGGTCGCCTACTTCTGGGTTCACCTCGGCGGCGGGCTCTGGTGGTGGGAGAACGGCGGCGAGCTGGCGATGATCGACTCGTTCGTCTTCCTGCTGTTCTCGGCGTGGGGAGCCGGGTCCGTGAGCGTCGACGCCTGGCTCGCGGCGCGGCGCGAGTAAGCGAGCACGAAGGGCGGGGTGAGCCAGTTCCCGTCCCGGCTCACCACCCGTTCGCTCCTCA
>JAUVTH010000100.1 GCA_030601615.1 Gemmatimonadota bacterium | reverse complement strand
GCAAACGCCGGGACTCCAATACCCGGCCCTATCACTACTCACGGGAGCGACCGGAAGCCCTGCGAGGCGCGATCTTGAACTTCTACAACTGTGGACGGCCCCTTGATACCAGGTGACCATCGGAAGAACCATGCGCAAGCGACGACCCGCGGACCTGCTCGTAGACGCGTTGCTTGTCAGGTAGATCCCTCGGCCGCATCCGGGCCGCCATGCCTCACCGTCGTCCCGCGCACCATGAAGATCACGTCTTCGCAGATGTTCGTCGCGTGGTCGGCTATACGCTCGATGTTGCGGCTGATCAGGATGACCTGCAGGCACGCCGAGAGGCCCCCCTCGAGCATGTGCGTGAGCATGATCCGGAACACCGAGTCGTGCAGGTCGTCCACCCGGTCGTCCTCCTTCATTACCGAGTCGGCTTCTTCGGCGCTCCGGTGCACGAGGGCGTCCAGCGCCCGCCTCAGCATCGAGCGGGCGATGCGGCTCATCTCGTCGAGCTCCACCGGGTGGGGAGGTCGCTCAGTGGAGTCCCGCAGCCTGATCGCGGCCTCGGCAATATTCACTCCGTGATCGCCGATGCGCTCCAGGTCGCTGTTTACCTTCAGGATCGTGACCAGCAGGCGCAGGTCGCTGGCCATCGGCTGATGCAGAGCGAAGAGTTCGATGCACTCCTCCTCGATGCCTACTTCCTCGGCGTCGATCGCGTTGTCAGCCGCGTAGATCTCTTCGATCGTCATGTCGCCCGAGCCCATCGCCATGGACACGGATTCCTCGACCACGTTCTCGACCTGGTGGGACATCGTGAGAAGGCGCTGCTCCAGGCCCGCGAGGCGCTCTTCGAAGTGCTTTTGTGGCATGGTATCCTCTTGCTCTTCTAACCGAAGCGCCCCGTGATGTACTGCTCCGTGCGCTCTTCGCGTGGATTCGTGAACAGGCGATCGGTGTCACCGTACTCGATCAGCTCGCCCAGATACAGGAACGCGGTGTAGTCACTGACGCGGGCGGCCTGCTGCATATTGTGGGTCACGATAACGATTGTGTAGTCCTCCCTCAGATCACGGATCAGGTCCTCGATCTTGCCCGTCGCGATCGGGTCGAGTGCGCTGGCAGGCTCGTCCATCAACAGGATCTCGGGCTCAATGGCGAGCGCGCGGGCGATGCACAGGCGCTGCTGCTGACCGCCGGAAAGCTCGAGGGCGCTCTCCTGCAGTCGGTCCTTGACCTCGTCCCACAGTGCGGCGGATCGCAGGGAGTGCTCGACCTGTTCGTCCAGCTTGCCCTGGAACCCATTGATCCTGAGGCCGAAGGCAATGTTCTCGTAGATCGTCTTGGGAAACGGATTCGGCTTCTGGAACACCATGCCGATGCGGCGCCTGACCTCGACAGCGTCCACGTCGTGGGCGTACAGGTTTGTTCCCCGGAAGAGCACCTCACCCTCGACGCGCGCTGCTGGAATGAGGTCGTTCATGCGGTTGAAGCAGCGCAGAAAGGTGCTCTTCCCGCAGCCCGAAGGGCCGATGAAAGCCACGACCCGGTTGCGCGGGATCGTGAGCGAGATGTCGTTCACGGCCGCAGACTCGCCATAGTAGACGCTCAGCGCGCGGGTCTCGAGCGCTATGTCGGGAGCGTCGCCGCTCCGATCTCTGAGGTCTTTGGTGGCCATGGTTTTTCAGCGACCTCCTAGAACCGTTTCTGAAACTTGTTGCGCAGCAGAATCGCCCCCGTGTTCATGACCAGCAGCACCACGAGCAGGACGATGATCGCCCCTGCCGCGAGATCGTGGAACTCCGCCTGGGGCTTCGACGTCCAGTTGAAGATCTGGATCGGCAGTACCGTGAACGGATCCATCGGGCTCGTGGGAGAGAACGCGATGAAGGTCAGCGCGCCGATCATGATGAGCGGGGCCGTCTCGCCGATGGCTCGCGACAGCGACAGGATCATCCCGGTGAGAATACCCGGCAGCGCCATCGGAAGGACATGGTGCCGGATGGTCTGCCATTTCGTGGCTCCAAGTCCGTAGGACGCTTCCCGCAACGAGCTCGGCACCGCCTTCAGGGCCTCCTGCGAAGCGACGATTACCACGGGCAGGACCAGCAACGCGAGAGTCGCGGCGCCCGCCAGCAGGCTCCGACCGAATCCGAAGAAGCGGACGAAGATCGCGAGGCCCAGGATGCCGTACACGATGGAGGGCACCCCGGCGAGATTACCGATGTTTGTCTGCAACAGACGGGTAAGCCAGTTCCGTGGGGCGTACTCCTCGAGGTAGATCGCGGCCCCGACACCGAGTGGGAAACTGATCGCCGCGGTCAGTCCCATCATCCACAGTGAGCCCAGTATCGCGGACTTGATGCCTGCCCTCTCCGGAATGCGGGACGGGTAACGCGCCAGGAAGTCCCAGGACAACCAGTGCAGGCCGTCGCGCGCCACGTCCACCAGTAGAATGGCCAGGACCAGCATGCTGAACCCGATGGACACCAGGCAGACCATCCGGAAGATCGCACCCACACGGCGGCGCCTGTCCCGGGCCGGGCGGAACCGCTCGCCGCTCACTCGTACACCTCTCGGAACCGGCGGGTGAACTGCTGGCCGAGCAGGTTCATCGCCAGCGTAATGAAGAACAGCACGAGGCCGACGGCGAAGATCGTCCGGTACTCCAGGGTGCCGTGCGGCGTCTCACCCAGGCTGACCTGCACGATGTATGCGGTCATCGTCTGGATGCTCTCGAGGAAGTTGAGCGTCATCTTCGGCGTAGCGCCGGCGGCAAGCGTCACCGCCATCGTCTCGCCGATGGCCCTCGAGATGGCGAGGATGAACGAGGCGACGATCCCGGAGAGGGCGGCCGGCACGACGACCCGGGTGGATACCTCGAACTGGGTGGCCCCCAGGCCGTAGGCCGCTTCCCGCAGCGACAGCGGTACGGCGTTGAGTGCGTCCTCCGACAACGAGGCGATCATCGGGATGATCATGATCCCCACGACGATCGCACCGCTCGCCGCGTTGAAGATCCCCGTGCCAGGGAAAGCCGTCCGCAGAAGTGGCGTGATGAACGTGAGCGCGAAGTAGCCGTACACGACCGTCGGAATACCGGCCAGGATCTCGAGGATGGGCTTGATCGCAGCCCTTACCTTCGGTGAAGCGTACTCGCTCAGATAGATCGCGCTCGTGAGCCCGACCGGCAGCGCGATCAGCATCGACCCGGCGGCGATGAGCAGTGTGCCGTTCAGAAGCGGCAGGATCCCGAAATGCTGCTCGGAATACATGGGAGACCACCGCGTGCCGGTCAGGAACTCGGCGATCGGGATCTCCCTGAAGAAACCCGCCGATTCCGTGACCAGGACAACGACGATTCCCACGGTGGTGAGGACGGAGATTATACCACAGCCGAACAGCAGGAGCGCGATGAGTCGCTCCCCCCAGCGGCGACTCGCCCGGTGTCCCAGGTCGAGGGGAGTCACCAGTCGAGGATCTCTTCGTACCGCTCGGCCGCAAGCGGGACGTACCCGACTTCCGGTACGAGAACCGTGGCGTTGTTCAGATAGAATTCGACGAACGCTCGCACCTCAGGCCTCGCGAGGGCGTCCGGCTTCACATAGATGAAGATCGGGCGCGACAGCGGGGCGTACGTTCCGTTCTCGATCGTCTCCCGGGACGGCGCCACGCAGCCGTTTCCGTTGTCCACGGCGACGAGGCCGAGACGGTCGGAGCTCTCCTCGTAGTAGGCGAATCCGAAGTAGCCGAGCGATCCCGCGTCTCCCTCGACGCCCACCACCAGGACGTTATCGTCGGCGCTGGCCGTATAATCGTCGCGACTGGCGTCCTCTTCGCCCACGACAGCGGCGGTGAAGTAATCGAACGTGCCGGAGTCCGTGTCCGGCCCGTACAGGACGATCTCCTCGTCAGGCCAGTCGGGCCGGATCTGGTTCCACCGCTGGATGGTGCTGCCGGGCTGCCACAGCCGGGCCAGCTCGTCGACCGTCATGCAGGTTGCCCAATCGTTGGCCGGGTTCCGGACCACGGTGAGTCCGTCCCAGGCCACGGGGATCTCGATCGCCTCGATGCCGTTCTCCGCGCACAGGTCCATCTCGGACTGCTTGATCGGGCGCGACGCATCGCTGATGTCCGTCTCGCCGGCGCAGAACTTCTTGAACCCGCCGCCCGTGCCCGAGATGCCCACGATCACTCGGACGCCCGGATTGGCGATCTGGAACTCCTCGGCCATCGCTTCGGAGATCGGGAACACTGTGCTGGAACCGTCGATCGAGACCATGCCGCTGAGTCCCGTCCCATCGCCGGATCGCTCGCCCCCCCCACAGCCGGCGACCAACAGCGCCAGCGGCGCCAGGACGAGGGCCGTACGAGTCAACTTCTTCGCGTCCATCATCTCTCCTCACTTGTGTCAGCTGGTGGCTGGCAGTCGCCCGCCACCAATACGAATCAGAAGTGGAACTGGACCCGCGCCTTGAATGAGTTCTCGCCCCGAAGCGAGTCGTTCGTCGGATTGGCGAAGTCCCAGTTCAGGGCCAGTTTGTTCCGCTTGTAGAAGAAGATCTGCAGCCCGGGCGTGAAGCCCCACACTTCGTTGTTATCGACATCGGTGTTCCCGTCAGCCCACGTGACCCTGAAGACCGGCTCGAGCGCCATGTCTCCCGAGCCCACGGAGAACTTCCAGGACACGATGGCCTGCCAGGTGGACATGTTGGCGAAATCGTCCCCCGCTTCGAGGTCGATCGGCTCGTTGGCCTTGTTCCGCAGTGGATTGTCTCCGAATACGAACCCGAGCTGGGCGTGCGGGCCGTCGCCGAAGTCACCCCACTCCGCGTACAACTCGTAATCGTAGTAGTACTTCGATTTGAGGCCCTCGAGGACGGTTTCATAGGAAGCGTCCGTCGCTGCTGCTGCCGCCGCAAACTTGAGCCTCTTCGGGCCCGCGTCGAACCGCAACTGTCCACGGCCCACGAACTGTTTCGAGGAGTTCGAGTCCTGGAACTTGAGCTCCGAGTTCCCCGTGAATCCACCGACGCAGTAAGTGAACAGGCCGTTGTTCGTTGAGCCGTTCAGCTCGACGCCGATGTCTCGATCCGACAGATCGAACAGGGTCGTGAAGCCGGTCAGCGAGGGCGCGATGAGCGTCTCCAGTCCCCGGATCGCCACCTCCCGCTCCACGGTCAGCGTCTTCGTGGACGAGACGAGCACGAACCCGTCGAACGGCCGCTTGAAGTGGCCCGCCTTGAGCCGGAATGCCTTGCTGAACGTGAAGCGGCCCCACGCGTCCTTGAGGCCGACCTTGTCGATCTTGTTGTAATCCGGCTGGATCCGGAAGTCGATCATGTCGTTGATCTTGCCGCTCACCGTCAGGCGAACGCGTCGCAGAAACAGGTCCGACGACGGCACCTGCCTGGCGCAGGCCGAGTCGTCTGGAACAGGGAACTGGTTGCACGAGCTCGTGCCGGCCTGGACCTGCACCCGCCCTCCGAACTTGAGTTCCAGGGCTCTCGTCTTGAACTGGATCTCATCGCTTTCCTGCGCATGCAACGGTGCTGTGACCGATAATGTCGCCGCCATCACGGCCACACCGAGCACCCGTCTCATGTTCTCTCTCCTGTGAATGAGATGGCTCGCATCCGAGCTGCTTCGAGTCGGCGCGCGGTACTTCTTCGACGGTCTTATCCAACGAGCTGAGCGTGAATGTCGGGATGGCTGGTGAACTTCCGGTAACCGATGTGTAACTGGCCTGTAACACGCGTACCGCTCGCTGGACCGGAAGCCCGGCCGAGCCCTCTCAGGATCGCGACAGGTGGATCAGGCAAACAGGTTGCTGAAGAACCTTGCTAGACGGTGGGCTGCTG
>JAUVTH010000086.1 GCA_030601615.1 Gemmatimonadota bacterium | reverse complement strand
ACGAGCCGTTCGACCGCACCACTGATTTCACTGTCTCGTACTGGCGCACATCGAGATCGAAGTGCGATGCCACCCGGCGATAGTACTTCAGAGCCTCCGAGCGCGTGGGCTTGTCTCGCTCCACTACGAACGGCACTCCCTCCACCTCGAGACGATCGGCGGTGCTGAAGAACGTCATGCCGATCGGGTAGCGCTCGATGGAACTCACGATCGGGCCCTTGTCCAGGAGGATGCAGTCCACGCCGGCTCGCATGGCGGCCGCTCCGACCGCCATGCCGCACGGACCGGCACCGATTACGAGCATATCGGTTCTCGAGTGTTCGTTCATTCGGAATCGCTCGTTCTGGCCGGGACGATCCGGATCTGGCGGACGGCCCGGCGGACGAATCTCTCCCTGTCGAGCGGCACCGGGACGAGGTCGCCGGCTCGCCACCGATCATTGAGATCGCGGTAGTTGCGGCTGAACGGATTGCCGCTCTGGCCGGTGGGAATCAGGAACCAGGCCTCCAGTCCTTCGGGGCTCACGTGCGCCACGTAGCGCTCCGAGGGTCCGTACTCGGCGAGCCACGGAGGCGACCACGACGTCGAGTCGAGAGCCGACCATTTACGGTAGTCGTCCGGCCGCACCGTGTTCGGTCCCCCGGGAGAGGGATACGGACCCAGGTTGAACCCGAACAGCCGCTGCAGCCAGCGGCTCTGTCCCAGCGGGTGCGTGTGCCGTTCGCTGTGCAGCTCGCCCCACGTCGCTTCGCCCACTGCCTGCAGGGCGTCGTCGAGAGCGCGCTCGGTCAGCTCATCCAGGGTCTCGCGCCCGGGCGTGGAGATGTCATCGATCCACGGGCTCGCGTCGCCCTCCTCGAGAACGGCCACGAACGACTTGAGGGGGAAGAACGTCCAGCCCGGTCCCGCGGCGTACTCGTCGCCCGCAATCAGGGCGCGGAGCCGGTACATCCACGAATAGAACAGCGGGGCACCGTACGAATCCGTGTCGACGCGGCGATCCCACGCCTCGAGGCGCTCTACCGCCTCCATGCGACCCATGCGCCGCGCCGCCGACACGGCGAGCGGGAGGAACCGGTCAGCGAGGAGGCTGTGCGTATCTCGCTGCACCTCGGCCACGGCCTCGATCGTCCAGTCCGCCCGCGCCCGTAGGAGATCCGAAATCCTCTGTGCCCTGAGCGGCGCCGCGTAGTCCGTGCTGACGGCCGTGCCCAGACCCGGCGCCTGAAGGTTGTTCGCCGTCGCGAAGAACCCTGAAGCGGGATCCGTACCGGACGGCTGCATCGCCGGCGGCCATGTGCCCCGGAAGCCGTCTCCCATCCGGGCGGCCTCTACGGGAATCGATCCGTCCCAGTCACCGCGGATGGGCACCCGACCCCCGAGCCGGTACCCGATGTGTCCCTCGGTCGACGCGAACACCACGTTCTGACTAGGCTGCGAAAAGGCGCGAAGCGCCCGATCGAATTCCCGGATGCCTCTGGCTTGATTCATCTCCCACAGGCCGAGGCTGCGCGCATCGGACGTCGCCGCCGTCCACACGGCCGAAATGTCGGCGCCAAGCCCGGCCAGGGCATCGCTGATGACCGGGCCGCGCACGGTCTCCCGCACATTTATTATCTCGGGCGCTCCGCCCCGCACCTGTATCGTCTCGGCCCGAACCGCGTACTCGACCCACCGGCCTCCCTCCAGGTATCGCGAGCCGTCGTCCGACGTCCGCTCCACCGCGAAGTCCATGTCGTCGACCATGCCGTTCGTATAGCCCCACGCCACGGCGCGATTGTGCCCGACGACGATCCCGGGCACTCCGGGCAGCGTGAATCCGACCGCGTGATAGTCGGCCGAGTCGGCGTGGAGGGCCGCCAGGTACCAGATCGATGGCGCGCGCAAGGAAAGGTGCATGTCGTTCGCGAGGATTGGATCCCCGGACGCCGTGCGGCTCCCGGATAGGACCCACGCATTGGACGCCGAGCGCGCAGACAGGGTCTCGAGGAGCTGGAAGGCCTGCCAGGCGATCGGCCCGTCCGACGACGCGGGAATCCCGACCGCGGCCGTCATCGATTCCGCTCCGGTCTCGCCGGAAGCCGGCAGCGGAGCGGTGCGCACGCCGGCCGGCAACGTGACCGGCCTGTCCAGGATGGTGACACCCGATTCCGCATACGGGAGTGAGAGGTACGCGGTCTTCTCGGCCGGCATGTGTCGGGAAGCCCAGAATCGGGACAGGTCCCGGCGCCAGTGGGACAGGTCCAGGTTCATCACCATCCCCACCGCGAGCGTCGAGACGGGATCCCACGGCTCGGGCTTGAGCCTGAGGAGAGTGAACTCCGGAGCCAGCGGTCTGCGCACGTCGTCCAGGCGCGCGTTCACGCCGGCCGCGTAGGCCAGCAGACGTTCGTGCTCCTTCGGATCGAGGTTCCCGGCCGCCCGCTCGGCGCCCCCCCACAGATCGAGAGTGCGCAGGAGGCGATCGGTGTCCACCGTTTCACGCCCGAAGATCTCCGACAGGCGCCCCGCGGCAACGCGACGGAAGAACTCCATCTGCCACAGCCGGTCCGTGGCGTGCAGATAGCCCAGCGCCCTGAGCAGGTCCGTTTCGGCAGCGGCCGATACCTGGGGAATACCGAATGTGTCAATCTGGACGTCAACGGGTTGCAGCAACCCCGCGACACGTACAGTGCCACGCGTCGGCTGAGCCGACCCGGCAAGCCGGAACCAGCCGATCGTGATGACGAGACCGGCAACGCACAGAAGGGCGCAGGCACCGATCGTGAGTCTGCGGTACGTGCGGCGGCGGCTCATTCCCGCCCGGAAGGAGATGCGCCTTCGCGATCATCGGGAACGCGCCCTTTCCCACTGCGCTCCGCTTCCGCGAACGTGTAGAACAGCGAGTGATATGCCTGCCCAGCCCTGCGAAGCAGGCGCCTGGCGCACATGCGGTCCAGCAGACGGCCACAGTCCCGCGGGTCCATCCCGAGCTCCGGAGCAAGTTCGTCGAGCTTCGCGTGCCCGGCCTCGCACACTGCAAGCCACAGTCGTGAGGCCGCCGGGTCGACTTCACCGATCAGAAATGGCTCGCCACCGGGGCCCTGCGCCGCGGCGGCCAGTCCCCGACGCCTGAGAGCCGAGTCCATCGGATCCACGTGGTGCTGACGGACCCCGCGAAACAGGTAGAACCGCTCGGTGTCGTCCGCCTGCTCGTCCACCGCTCGGAGGACCAGCTTGGCCACCACTTCGTCCGCGCAACTGAAGTCGATCACTGCGACGTCGCCGAAGTCGAGGATGGTGAGGGAGGTCGTCCCGAGCTCACCGACGAGTCCTTCGATGGAGAGGCGGACGGCACGCCCCGTATGGCGTGTAACCAGGTTTCGCTGGTACAGACTGGCTACGGCGATTTCGGGCATCCGGAGAGCTTCTCCCTGGTTCGCCATCGTCACTCGTTCTCCAGTCGTGCGGGCATAACAACAAGTATCTGTGCTCCCGGGAAAAATTCAAGACCCGTGCGCATCGCGGAAAGGTCCCCCCAGTCCTGCGTCGGCGACGCAATCATGGCGTCGCCACTGCGAATCGCGAGCTCGCCCTCCCAGCGCCCGACCTGGCGGCGGATCGCCTGCAGCCCCTGCCCGCGCCCCGGATCCCGGTGGCGGGACTCGCCGTGGAGCAGCGCCCTCTCCAGCGCCATGCCAGCCGACCACCTTTCGCCGTGTCTGCGCGAGTGCTCCGCCGACAGCGAACCCTCGAAACCGATGCCCACATCCATCACGGCCAGCATCACTACGTCCCTGCCCAGGCGCTCCCGGTAGTTGTACGTCTGCGCGCACACCCAGCCGTCGGCTTCCGCGTGCTCGATGATGTTCTGACACACCTCGGACAGCAGCACGCTGAACTGGATGACCGAGGGCCTCGGATAGTGCAGCTTGTTCAGGAGAATCGTCGAGGCTCGTTCCCTCACCCGATCGACCACGGCGTGTACGTCGTGGTGGGAGCGGATCGGCGTCAGCTCGAGGAGCGCGTCGGAAACTCCGTGCACCCGCGCGGGGACCGGCTCGACATCGTATACCTCTGAGGCTACCTGCCAGAAGTCCATCCGCTCCCAGTACTTTCGCACGTCCCGGTTGTCCGGTGCCTCGATGCTCGGCGCCAGCCCGGTGCGCTCGCGGGCCACCCGCCCCGCGGCCAGAAGCCCGATCAGGCCATACGGCGATGTCCAGCGCACGTGCTTCGCATTGAACAGAACGCGCGCAGCGTCGCTCTCCGTGACCCGGTTCAGCTCCGTGACCAGAGCCTCGAATCCTTTGTGGTCGAGTACGTCCGGAACCTCGATGACGCGGCTCACCCGCTTATTCTCATCTTCTCAGATCCGCCCCGCTCATCCCGTTCATGGCAGCCACCAGCTTTCTCGCGAGGCCGATCGTGCCCCGACCCGTCGCCGTCTGCGCCGCAAGTCGGTTGGCGCGACGCACGGCTTCCGGAATCCCTGCCCCACCGAGAAGCGCTCCAAAACAGGTCAGGCCCCACACGTCGCCACACCCCGTTGGATCGGTCGCTCCCTCGGGGGCGATCGTCTCTACGGCCGCGGTACCGGCCACTACCGTCCGCGTGGTGCCGTCGGCGGGTCCCGGCGCCCACCTCGTCTCCGTACGCGCGATCCATTCCGCGCCGGCCGGCCCCAGGGTCACGAATACCGCCTCCGCTCCATCCGACAGTAGATCCGTAAGTCGATCGATCCGCAGCGGTCCGGCCACCGAAAGGACCTCGAGCTCGTCCTCGTTCACCTGCACGAGGTCGAACGCCCCCAGCCAATCCGCGCGGCCTTCCAGGGGACGCGGCTCGCGCACCCCATCCTCCGCGACCCCGAAGATCAAGGAGTGCACGTCGCACCACGTCGGACCGTGGAACTCGCTCCTCAGAGCCGTGGCCGCGGCCGGGTCCAGCTCCCAGCCCGATATAAAGTTGACGTACAGGGCATCGCACGACAGCCCCCCCCGCACGATCTCCTCTGCCGTCCATCCCGGTACGCCGCCCGTGAGCCTCTCGCAACGCCGGGAGTGATCGTGGTAGAACAGCCCGACCCGGTTGTTCGGCTCCGGAACCGTCACGACGAAGTCGAGACAGGCCACACCGTCGAGCGTCGAGAGGAACTCGTCCGCGCTCTCCCTCAGATCCGCTCCCACCTTGATGATCGGAACCATGGTCCAGCCGGGTGGCGCGGCGGCTTCCCACGCGGCGAGCGAGTAGGCGATACCACCCCAGTCCATGACTGGCTCGCCTCCATCGGGACCGTGGATCGTGTCCCACACGAGCGTGCCCAGGATGCCGAGGCGGGGCATCGCTCAATCAGCTCCGTCTCTCTCGACCCGGAACATGTAGGCGGCGCCGATCACACCGGCCATGCCACCAAGCGTAGAGGACACGATGCGGCAGTTCTCTTCCGCGTGACGGAACGCGCGGCGGCGGATCTGGGCCCGGAGCGGTTCGAACAGGTGCTCGCCCGCCCGGGTGACACCGCCCGAAATCACGACCATCTCCGGATTCAGAATGTTGATCAGGTTCGCCAGCCCGACGCCCAGGAACTTTGCGGTCTCGTGCATGACTTCCTTGGCGTACAGGTCGCCCGAGATGATCGCCTCGTATACGGTCTCGGCCGTCAGCCGACTCAGGTCACCTTCCACCAACGAGGGCAGTATGCTGGGCTCGCCGGTCTCCAGACCCTCGATCGCCCGGGCCGCGATCGCGGGCCCCGACGCGTAGGCCTCGAGACACCCGTAGTTGCCGCATTTGCACTTGCGACCCGTCGAATCGATGGTCATGTGTCCCACCTCGCCGGCCACGTCGGCCACGCCGTGGTACACCTTCCCGTCGAGCACGCTGCCCCCCCCGATGCCGGTACCGAGCGTCACCCCGACCAGGGTGCGGATTCCCTGTGCGGCTCCCATCCACCACTCGCCGATCGTGGCGCAGTTGGCGTCGTTGTCGAGCTCGGCGGGGAGCCCGATCGAGTTCGAGATCAGGTCGCGAAGCGGAAAGGTGCGCCATCCCAGGTTCGGGGTCTCGATGACCGTTCCCGTCTTCCGGTCCAGCGGGCCTGGAGAGCCGAGCCCGATGCCGATGAACCCGTCATCCGGGATATCCGCCTCGCGCGCCGCATCCCGCATGCAGCCACGGATCATCTCGACCATCCGATCCACGACGAACTTCGCTCCGTGATCCAGATCTGTCGGCATGGAGCGCATGCCGAGCACCTTGCCGCCCTCGTACGGCACGACTCCCACGTTGATCGACGTGCCG
>JAUVTH010000177.1 GCA_030601615.1 Gemmatimonadota bacterium | reverse complement strand
CGCCCTGCGCACGACCGGGATCTCGCCCATGGAGTTTCTGGTGGTGCCGAGGATCGTGGCTCTCGTGGTGATGATGCCGCTCCTCACGATCTACGCCGATGCGATGGGGATTCTCGGTGGCTACGTGGTTGGTACGGGACTGCTGGACATTTCGCCACGCGCGTACATGCAGCAGACGTTCTCGGCGCTCAGCATGAGCTACTTCATTCCTGGCGTAATGAAGGGCACGGTGTACGGGCTTCTCGTGGCGCTCGCGGGCTGCAAGCAGGGGATGGACGCCGGCAGCAGCGCTTCCGCCGTGGGTGACGCCGCGACGCGCGCCGTGGTCAAAGGGGTCGTCGCGATCATCGTGGCCTGCGGCCTGGCACAGGTGATCTCCTGGGTGTTCGGGGTCTGATATGACGAATTCGAACGGGGGGCCGTCCTCTTCGCCGAGTGCGCTGATCTCGGTCCGTGGCCTGACCATGGCCTACGGCGATTTCGTCGTTATGCGCGACCTCGATTTCGACGTCAACCGGGGCGACGTCTTCGTCATCATGGGGGGAAGCGGGTGCGGGAAGAGCACGCTCATGCGCCACCTTCTGGGCATGCTCGAGCCGGCTGCCGGGGAGATCTTCTACGACGGCGAGAGCTTCACCCGGGCTACTGACGAAAAACGCGAGACCTTCCTGCGGGGCTTCGGCGTGTTGTTCCAGGGCGGTGCGCTGTGGAGCTCGATGACGCTGGCGGAGAACATCGCGCTGCCCCTGGAGCAGTACACGAGCCTCGGCGCTGGAGAGATCCGGGCGGTGGCGTCCCTGAAGCTGGCGCTGGTGGGGCTGCGTGGCTTCGAGGACTACTATCCGGCGGAGATCAGCGGCGGGATGCGCAAGCGGGCCGGGCTCGCCCGGGCCATGGCGCTCGACCCGGATATTCTGTTCGTCGACGAGCCGTCCGCAGGTCTCGACCCGATCAGCTCGAGGCTGCTCGACGACCTGATCCTCGAGCTGCGGGAGAGCCTCGGGACCACGTTTGTCGTGGTCACGCACGAGCTCCCGAGCATCTTCACCATAGCCACGAACAGCATATTTCTGGACACCAATACCCGAAGCGCGACGGCCGGTGGCCATCCGGTCGAGCTACGTGATCATTCAGAGGACCCCGCGGTGCGGGCGTTCCTCCGCCGGGGAGAATCAGAGCATGAGTAGACGTGCCAACCCGACCCTGGTAGGTGGTTTCATACTGGGAGGCCTGGCCCTCACCGTGGCGGCGATCATCCTCCTCGGGAGCGGGAAGCTGTTCAAGGATACGGTCAAGTACATTTCGTGGTTCGAAGGCTCGGTCAACGGCCTGGCCGTGGGCGCGCCCGTCAAGTTCATGGGGGTGCGCATCGGCCAGGTGACCGCGATTCGGCTGCGGGCGGCCGAGGATCAGCCGCTGATTACGGCGCAGGAGTTCGAGAATTGGGAGGAAAACCTCCGGATTCCCGTGTTCTACGAGCTGGATCGCGATCTGCTCCGCAAGGAGGGGACCATGGCGGATGTCGGTGATTCCGCGACCGTGTATGCCATGGTGGAGGGTGGGATGCGGGCGGAGCTTTCCGTGGAGAGCATCCTGACGGGGCGCAAGTACATCTCGCTCGCCGTGCATCCGGGCTCCCCGGCCGAGCTGGTGAATGACCCGGACGTCGACGCAATGGAGCTTCCCACGATCTCCACGGGTCTGGAGTGGCTGGAGCGGGATGTCCAGAACCTGATGGCCAAGCTGACCAGCCTCGACGTGGAAGGGCTGGTCGAGTCGATCGCGGGAGCGGCAGACGAGATCGGCGACCTTGCGTCCAGCCGCGCCACCCGGGAGGCCCTGGCCGACATCCCGGGCACTCTCGCTGAAATGCGGGTCACCTTGCAGTCGTTCCAGCATCTCGCAGCCAGCGCGGACTCCACGATGGTGTCGCTCCGTCCGACCATCGACGAGAGCTCGGAGGACCTGCAGGCTGCGGCCGAGCAGCTCGAGGGAACTCTGAGGAACCTGAGTGCCGTGATCGAGCCCGGCTCGCCGCTCCTGACGAACCTGGAGAAGTCCCTGTCCGAAATCGCGTTCGCCGCAGCGGCGTTCGCCGAGCTGGCCGACTACCTGCAGCAGAACCCGAGCGTCCTGCTGCGCGGCAAGAAAGTGGAGGGGAACTGATGAATCGATATCGCGCCGCGCCGCTCCTCGGAGTCGCGTGCGCTGCCGGTCTGGTCTCCGCGTGCTTGAGTCCCAAGCCCGACCCGACACGATACTACGTTCTGTCTGGCGTTGAGGAGGACCCCGGCCTGTACTCGGCCGCCGGGCTCGTCGGCAACGATCCCGCGACGGCTGCCCGATCTGCGGGGCCGCCACTGGAGATTCGGATCGGCGTCGGGCCGATCACGTTTCCTTCCTATCTGACCCGCACGCGGATGGCGACCCGGCTGGCCGACAATCAGCTCGGTTATGCTGAGACCGATCGGTGGGCGGAACCGTTGGAAGAGGCGTTTCGGTATGCCCTGGCGGGTGACATGGAGTTCATTATCGGGACGGACCAGGTCATCCTGCATCCGTGGTATCGTACGGATCACCCGGACGTTACGGTGGGTGTAGACGTGGTGCGATTCGAGAGAGACCATGTCGGGACAGTGCGACTGGCCGGCAATTGGGAGCTTCGGGACGCTACCGGGGAGACTCTGGGCTCGCACTCCTTCTTGATCGAGGAGCCGGCGAATCAGGAGTCGATCGCGTCTTCCGTTCAGGCTCAAAGCCGTGCTGTCGCGGCACTGGCCCGCGAGATCGTCGACGAGCTTCGGCGAGTCGATTCCTAGATCATCACAGCCTCCTGGTGTATCTTTCTTGACTGCGTTCAAACCTGTGAGAACGAGATCAAGCAAGAGGAATGAGCGACGTCCAGTCTGACCTGACCGTCCTGCGGTCCAATTGGCCGGAGTACATGGATCCGACGAAGACCCACGCGGTCAACGTCGCGGGCGTTACCATCGGCGGTGATCAACCGGTCGTGATCGCGGGTCCGTGCGCTGTGGAATCCTACGAGCAGACGCTGAGCGCGGCCCGTGTCGTCCGGGCGGCCGGCTGCGGCCTGCTCAGGGGCGGGGCCTTCAAACCGCGAACCAGCCCTTACTCGTTTCAGGGCCTCGGCGAGCGGGGGCTCGAGATCCTCGCCGCCGTGCGCGAAGAGACCGGGCTCGGAATCGTCACCGAAGTGCAGGATCCGAGGCTCGTGGAGCGGGTCGCCCAAACAGCCGACATGCTCCAGATCGGGTCCCGCTCGATGCAGAACTTCCCCCTCCTCATAGAGGCCGGTCGGTCGGGGCTTCCGATCCTGCTGAAGCGTGGATTCAGTGCCACGCTGGACGAGTGGTTGTGCGCGGCAGAGTACGTGGCCCGCGAAGGTAATCTGGACATCGTGCTGTGCGAGCGTGGCGTGCGCCGCACCGCGTCGTGGAGCGAGGCGAGCGCCGAGCTGGACCTCGCGGTTATCGGTCCCGTCCGCCGGGCGACACCGCTTCCCGTGATCGGCGATCCTTCCCACGCGACAGGTGACTGGACGAAGGTGGAAGCGGCGAGCCGCAATGTGCTGCTCGCGGGGGCGCACGGCCTGCTCGTCGAAGTGTTGCCGCCGAGCACCGAGCGTTCGGAGCTGCAGTGCGATCCCGGTCAGGGAGTCCCCTCCGATGTTTTTCGTGTGATCGTCGAGTTTGCGGCCGGCATGAGCGTCGCTGCGCCCGTTGCCGACCTGCCGGTCGCTGCTGGAGTTGAGTCGTGAGCCTCACCGGGAGACGCCGGCTGATCGCGCTTCTGCTCGCCCTGCCGGTGGCCGTGGTGCTCGCCGTGGCGGGGTGTGACGACAACGATCCGATCTACGGTGTGGGGGGTGGTGGCTCGGACCCGGCGGCGGACGTGGATCTCGAGATCGTTCTCGGTGACCTGCAGAACGGGCGCACGTCGGAGGCCTTCCCCGAGCCGCTCGTCGTCCGGGTGACTCAGGACCTGGGTCTGGTGGACGGGGTGCCGGGCACGCAGAACATCCAGCCGGTCGAGAACGTGGAGATGCACTGGACCATTACGAATGGCATCGCCACGCTCTCGAATCCGACGTCTTTCACGGATGCCGACGGGATCGCCTCGGTCACGGTCACGCCCGGACCGCTTCTCGGCGA
>JAUVTH010000085.1 GCA_030601615.1 Gemmatimonadota bacterium | reverse complement strand
ACGCCGAAGGTGCTCTGCATCTGCGTGTGCTTGTACAGCTTGTTCAGCACGATCTCCGGAATGGCGTCGCGCTTGAGATCGATCACGACGCGCATGCGGTCCCGGGCCGACTCGTCCCGCAGGTCCGAAATGTCCTCGATCCGCCGATCCCGTACGAGCTGCGCGATCTGCTCGACGAGGCGCGACTTGTTTACCATGTACGGGATCTCGGTGACGATCAGTCGCTCGCCGCCGCTCGGCCGCTCTTCGACGTAGGCCCGTGCCCGCATCACCACGCGTCCGCGACCCGTCGTGTACGCCTCACGAATACCGGTGCGGCCGTAGACCAGCCCCCCCGTCGGAAAATCGGGGCCCGGCACGAGCTCGAGCAGGCTCTCCACCGGGGTGTCCGGATCGTCGATCAGTGCCTCACACGCCGCCACGATCTCGCCGAGGTTGTGCGGCGGAATGTTGGTCGCCATCCCGACGGCGATCCCCGACGAACCGTTGATCAGCAGGTTCGGCAGCCGGGACGGAAGAACCGTCGGCTCCTCCAGCCGGTCGTCGAAGTTGGGCGTGAAGTCGACAGTCTCTTTGTCGATGTCGGCCAGCATCTCGGTCGCCAGGGAAGCCAGTCGGGCCTCTGTGTACCGGTAGGCCGCTGCGGCGTCGCCGTCGATCGAGCCGAAGTTCCCCTGGCCGTCCACCAGCGGATAGTGGAGCGAGAAGTCCTGCACCATGCGGACGAGCGAATCGTAGACGGCCGAGTCACCGTGCGGGTGATACTTTCCCAGTACATCTCCGACGACGGTCGCGCTCTTCTTGTACGGCCTGTTCGGAGAGAGGCCCAGCTCGTGCATCGCGTAAAGAATCCTGCGATGCACCGGCTTGAGGCCGTCGCGCACGTCGGGCAGGGCCCTCTGTACGATCACGCTCATCGAGTAGTCGATGAACGACTCCCGCATCTCGTCTTCGAGAAGTCTTTGCTCTACCCGCTCAGTTCGGTCAATCGTCTCCATGCGCCTGTCACGGAAGGGTGTTTTGATTTCGGTGGTCGCGGCGGCGGCACACACATGGCGCGCCGCGTCGTCTCAGAGGCGGCCGGGTACTCCGGCCGCAGACCTTGGCTGGCAAGCCGCTCAGGGCTGCCGCCACGTCCACAGAATAACCGGGAAAATATAGCCCTTTCGGCCCCCGGGCGCGACCGCCGAGTCGCGCTCGCGGAGGGGGTCGAAGATCGATGCGGAGGGAGCGTCAGGGACCGGTTTCCTTGAACGCCGGGCGCTCGTCATCGAGCTCCCGGTAGCGCCTCAGCAGACCTCGCTGACGATTGTCCAGTGAGGTCACTCTACCGCGGATCACGACGGTCTCGGCGCGGGAAGACAGCTCGAACGGGTCGCCGCTCCACACGACCACGTTCCCGACCTTTCCAGCCTCGAGTGACCCGTACTCCGCCGCCAGTCCCAGTGCTTCCGCGGGTGCCAGGGTCGCCGCCCTGAGGGCCATCTCCCAGGGCAGACCGAAGCGTACGGCGTTGCCGGCTTCCAGCGTCAGGTAGCGGGCGTTGTGTGACGTGAAGCTGCCTATGATCACGTCCACGCCCGCCGCGTACAGAAGGGCGGCGTTGTCGAACCGGGCCCCCAGTCGATCGAAGCCTCCCGGATTGTTGGTCAAGGGCTTCACGATCACCGGCACCTCCGCATCGGCGATGCGGTCCGCCACCATCCACGCCTCTGAACCGCCAGCAATCACGAGGTCGAGCCCGTAGTCCGCGGCGATCCTCAGTACCGCCTCGATATCGCTGGCGCGGTGCACGCTCACGATGAGGGGCATTTCACCGGTCAGGACCGGGCCCAGAGCCTCCAGGTCGAGGCGTGAGGCCGAGACATCGCGACTGCGGCCGGCGTTGAACGCCGCCCGGTTATCACGCCAGAAGCGCGCGTCGTCGAGCACCTCACGCAGGCGCAGCGACACGGCGCCGCGAGCCCCCCCGGCGGCTGCAGCCGAGAAGTTTGCCATCATCGCCGCCCCGGCGCGTACGACCATCTCGTCGACCGACGTGCCGGCCAGGTCGATCACCGCGGCCTGGCCCGCGATCAGACCGCCGCTGGGAGCTGCGAGCGCGGTGGTCAGTCCACCCGCCCGGTTCACCGGAATCAGGACCGAACGCGGGTTGAGCCCGTCGACGACGTCGAACGCCGCCCGCACGGGATCTCCCTGCATCTGGCCATCCACGGTCGAGCTCACGGCACCAACCTCCACGAGCCCGATGGACGTCGTGACATCGAACAGACCGGGTGTTACCACGCGACCTGTCGCATCGACAAGGGAGATTCCAGCGGGCAGATCGATATCCCTGGCCACCTCGACGATTCTCCCGTCCCGGATCAACACCGTGGCTCCCTCCAGCACGTCGCCGGACACGGTGTGCACGGTCCCCCCCGTGATGGCGAGGTCCTGTGCCGCAGCTGGCGCGGCAAGCGCCGCAAGTGCCCAGCAAGAGGCAGCCAGGCGGACTCCGAAACCGAGCCTCCCGATCGCGCAGTTCACCGCGCACCTCCCCGACCGGCTTCCGGCAGAATGCCCAGCTCGAAATCGCTGACGGGGTTGCCCCGCGACCGGTCGCGGTCGAAGACGGTGGCCCCGTCGATGAAGACCTGGTCCGCGCGTGTGTATACACTGAACGGGTCACTCGACCAGATCACTACGTCACCCGCCTTCCCCGGCTCCAGCGTGCCTGTCCTCTCATCGATCCCCAGCGCCCAGGCTGCGTTGGCCGTGATCCAGCGCAACGCGTCATCTCGACTCACGTCGATGCCCACCGCGAGGCCGGCGTACATGGCGCGGGCCGTGTTCTGGTTGAGGATCTGGATTTCCAGGCCGCTGTCCGTATGGAGGATCGCCCGCGCGCCGGCATCGGACACGAGTGCGATGTTCTCGGGGATGCCGTCGAACGCCTCCATCTTGAACCCCCACCAGTCGACCCACATGGAGGCCCCGACGCCCTGGGCCGCGAGGTAGTCGCGGATCTTGTAGGCTTCAGTAGCGTGGTGGAACGAACGGATGGAGAAGCCGAACTCGCGGGCCAGCTCCAGCATCGTGAGCATGTCGTCGGCACGATAGCAGTGACTCTGAACGAGGATGTTGCCGCGGAGAACCTCCGCCAGCGTCTCCAGTTGGAGATCTCGGTCCGGCGCGTCGCTCTGCCGGTCACCTTCCAGCCAGCGATCCCACGTCTCGCGGTATGCTTCGGCCTGGATGAAAGCCGCCCTGTAGCCAGCGACGTTGCCCATGCGTGTCGAAGGCCCTTGCTTCGCGTACACCCGCTTCGGATTCTCGCCGCACGCCATCTTCAGGCCCATGGGGGCGCCCGGGAACATCATGTCGGTCACACCCCGCCCGGGCACGAGCTTGAGGGTCACGCCTCGGCCGCCGATCAGGTTGGCGCTGCCAGGCAGCACCTGGATCGTCGTCACACCACCCGCCAGGGCCCGCCAGAAACCTGCATCCTGCGGCCACACTCCGTGTTCGGCCCACACTTCGGCCGTGACGGGGTTCGTGGCCTCGTTCCCTTCGCCCATTCCCTCCACGCTGGGCGACGGATAGACGCCCAGGTGCGAGTGCGTATCGATGATCCCCGGAGTTACAAATCGGCCGGACGCATCGATCACTTCGGCGCCGGCCGGCACGTCCAGGCCCATTCCGACTGCCTCGATGCGACCGTCGACGAGCAGCACGTCACCGCCGACGATCTCTTCTCCCGCCGCCGTCATGACCGTGCCTCCACGGATCAATACCGGACCGGATGGCAGGGGCTCGTAGGAGGACTCCCACGCCCCATTCCGCGTGCCGCTCAAGAGCTGGCGATCTGCTTTCGCTCCGTCGCCTTCCGCCTGAGCGGACGGGTCGGGGCCGCTCTCGGGGCCGCTGCCTGAACTCGACGCGCATCCGGCGGCCACCAGGACCAGCGACAGCAGAGCCAGAAAGAGGCACCACCGCATCCGGGGTTCTGTCATGTCGGTCTCCTGTGGCAGGTTGATGAAGAACCCTGCCTGGTACGAAGGGGTCGCCGTGCCTGCTCTTGAGACGGTACACTACTGGAAGGCCGTTAAGGAAGTACAGCCTTCTACGCACAGACCCGGTAGTCGTCAATCTCGTGGCAGTTCATGGCGTCCAGGGTGCCCCGAATCTCCTCGCGCGCCCCGGGCGATCCGACCGCGGCAAGCACGTAGGGGTGTTCCCGTGCGAAAAGCCGGACGAAACCGTCCGGATCCAGCACCGGAGCACCGTGGATCTCCTGACCGATCTTGCGCGCGTCCAGGTCCACGAAGGCTTCGACCGGGATCCCCTGCCGCAGCAGCTCCCTCGCGAGAGGCTTCCCGACCTTTCCCGCCCCCCACACGACGACGGGCCGGTCAGGTGGCAGAAAAACCTCCTTGAGAAAGTGGACTTTGCAGCGCCGAAACGCCTCCGCGGAGTAGCGACCGGATACCAGTGAGTGCCGATCGCCTCTGACTCTCCAGCGCAGGAGCGTGGCAGGAAGATTCTCCGCCCGCATGCCCGCCGCGTACATGCGCAGGACGAGGTCGTAGTCCTCCGGCCAGCCCGCATCCCGGTACCCGCCGAGCGCCTCCAGCACCGAGCGGCGGATCATGAGAGTCGGGTGGGCGATCGGGCACTCGACGAACAGGTCGTGCCACAGGTCTTCGCGGTCCGTGCGTCCGTTGAGCCAGCACTCGTATCGTTCGTACCCCTGACCGACCTCGGACCGGGGAAACAGCCGCACGGCCGTGCCGCAGGCGGCGAGATCGCGGCGGGCAGCCAGGAAGTTTCTCTGGAGATCGAAGCGGTCGGGCTCGGCCACGTCGTCCGCGTCCATTCGAGCCAGGAGGGGAGCCCGAGCCGCGGCCGTCGCCGCCTGGAGCGCGGCGACGATACCCGTAGCTGGAGCACCTGCGCACGAGGGAGCGGATCCGTGCGGGTCCAGGACCCGCACCCGAGAGTCACGCGAGGCCCATTGGAAGAGGATCGCCGCCGGCTCGTCCTCCGACCGGTCGTTCACGGCCACGACCTCGAAGTCCGCCATGGTCTGCGATTCGAGGCTGGCTATGCACTCGGGCAGCCAGGGCTCGGCGTTCCGGCATGGAAGGATCACCGATATCTCAGGCACGGCGGGACCTCATCCGGCCAGGGTTTCGGGATCGACGTACGCCGGATGCCCCGACATGGTCGGGGATTCCAGATCGAGGTGGACCGCCAGGTATCGACCCGTGTGTGAGCTCGAAGCCGCCATGACGTCCGCGGGCGTCCCGGCCACGACGACCCGGCCCCCGGCAGCCCCGGCCTCCGGACCCAGGTCGATGATCCAGTCCGCAGCCGCGATCACGTCCAGGTTGTGTTCCACCAGAACCACCGTGTTGCCGGCTTCCACGAGCTGCCGCAGCACGCCGAGGAGGCGCTCGATCTCGCCCAGCCCCAGGCCGACGGTCGGCTCGTCCATGATGTAGATGCGCTGCTTCTTCGACGACCGACGCGCCAGCTCGCGAGCTATCTTGAGGCGTTGCGCCTCCCCACCCGACAGCGTGGTGGCGGGCTGACCCAGGCGCAGGTAGCCCAGGCCCACCCTCTGTAACTGCCACAGCGTCTGCCCCAGCCGGTCCTGCCGGATGAAGAACCGGATCGCCTCGTCCACCGTCAGCTCAAGTACGTCCAGGATGCTGCGCCCGCGGTACTTCACCTCGAGAATCTCCGACTTGAAGCGCCGACCTTCGCACACCTCGCACGGCATGGCCACGTCAGCGAGAAAGACCATCTCCACCAGCTCCTCGCCAGCGCCCTTGCAGGCCTCGCAGCGGCCACCTTCGACGTTGAAGCTGAAGTGCCTGGCGCTCAGGCCTCGATGTCTGGATTCAGGCAGCTCCGCGAACAGACGGCGAATCTCGCCGTACCCCTTGATGTAGGTGATCGGATTGGAACGCGGAGTGCGCCCGATCGGGCCCTGATCGACCAGTACAGCTTCCTCGAACAGCTCGGCTCCGACCAGCGTCCGCCACTCGCCCGCGGTCTCGCCCAGATGCCGACGCGCCGATGAGGCGCCACGCAACTGCCTCTCGAGCGCTCGATAGAGAATGTCGCGGACGAGCGTCGACTTCCCCGAGCCAGACACTCCGGTGACGACCGTCAGACGTCCGAGCGGAAATGCCACGTCGAGGTCCCGGACGTTGTGCAGGCTCGCCCCTTCCAGGCGAAGCCAGCCGCCAACCGGATCTGGAGCGGACCGCTTCCCCGCCAGCCTCCTGTCGCGCAGGGCC